>QHQU01000145.1 GCA_003219925.1 Verrucomicrobiota bacterium | reverse complement strand
ATGCGCAATTACATCCTGGTGTTTTTTGGCTGCCTGCTTTTTCATCTCGCGGGCACCTGGAGTTTGCCGTTAATCGACCGCGACGAGCCACGTTTCGCCGAAGCGGCGCGGGAAATGCGCGAGCGCGCCGATTTCATCGTTCCCTATTTCAACAATCAATTTCGATTCGATAAACCGCCACTAACCTACTGGTTTCAGGTCGCGAGTTATCGTGTCTTTGGCGAAAATGATTTTGCCGCGCGTTTCCCGACCGCAATCGCCGCGGCGCTGGTTGCCGTTATTCTGTTGGCGTGGGGACAGCAACTGGGGGATGAGAAAGTTGGTTGGTGGGCGGCAATAATCTTCTCCCTTTCGCTGCAAACCTTTATCCACGGAAAAGCCGCGGTAGCAGACATGTGGTTGGTCTTGTTCGTGACGGTTGCGCACTGGGCGGCATGGGAACTTTTCAAGGCAAACACCGAACATCGAACATCGAACATCGAACACCGAACGGTCTTTTGGTGGACCTTTTATATTTCACTCGCCTTCGCGTTTCTGGCGAAGGGGCCGATTGGATGGACGCCGCTCTTAACGGTTGCAATCGCGCACCGATTTCATCGTCAGAAACACTTTGCCGCACATTTCAAATTCGTCCGCGGACTCTTGCTGATGTTGGTGTTGATCTGCCTTTGGGGAATTCCGGCTCTTGTTCGCACGCAGGGCGAGTTTTTCCGGGTCGGGATTGGAAAGCATGTGGTTGAACGTTCGGTCGCTACAATGGAAGGGCATGGTGCATCGTCCGTTTGGATGTATCTGGCGTTGCTGCCCTTTTATTTTTTGACTGTCTTCGCCAGTTTTTTTCCCTGGTCGATCAAACTACCGGCGCTTTGGAAAAAACTGCGGGCGCAGCGCGACGGCACCGACCAATTCCTATTAGCCGGCGCGCTTATCATCTTTGGAATTTTCACTCTGGTGCAGACCAAGCTGCCCCATTACACCCTACCGGCCTTTCCGTTGCTGGCGCTGTTGGTTGCGCGCCGTTTCGAGTCTTTAAGGTTTGCGCGCGCGCTCCCGATCGCGGCAACCGCGGTTTATCTCGCAATCGCGCTTTTCCTCAGCCCGTTCCTCGCAAGATTTTTTCCAACTTACAATCTTGCCCGTGACAGCCGGCCTAATCTGAAGCCTGAAATGGAATTCGGCGCGGTTGATTTCACCGAACCGAGTCTGGTTTGGTATTTTCGCGATAAGGTCGGCGGATTCATGACGTCGCTAAAACACAAGGATGCCAATGAATTTATGGGTCGCGGCGGATCGCGTTTTATTGTGCTGCCAACAGCATCCGTAGCTGAGATTTTTCCGAATATCGACCCATCCTGGCGCAGTTATCACACAAAGGGATTTAACATTCCCAAAGGGCGAGGTGCGGATCTGACGATGCTGCTGAAACCAGAGTAGGAAGGGATGGCATCTGCCGCCTACAACGGTTTGCGTTGACGCGTCAAAGCGTTGAAGGGTTGAAGGGTTGAGCATCCGATGTTGGATTCGCTTCATCGCTTTATCATTTTAACGCTTCAACGAACCCCGTGATCACGTTTCTCCATGGCCGCCTGGTGCACGCGCTGCCAACGCAGGCGACGATCGATGTTGGCGGTGTTGGCTACGAGGTTTTTATTCCGCTTTCGAGTTACGACAAACTTCCTGCGGTCGGGCAGCCAATTGAAATTCTCACGCATCTGCATGTGCGCGAAGATGCGCAGATTCTCTACGGATTCATGGGCGCGCCGGAGCGCGATCTTTTTCGCCTGCTGGTCAACCACGTCAGCGGGATCGGGCCGAAACTGGCGCTGGCGGTGTTAAGCGGAATGAGCGTGAACAATTTTAAAGCAGCGGTGGTGAACAATGATGTCGTGTCACTTTCGAAGATAAGCGGTGTGGGAAAGAAAACAGCGGAGCGAATGGTGCTGGAGTTGAAAGACAGGGTCGGGGTGGCGGCGGCCTGGGAAGCGGCGAGCGCGGCGCATGCCCCGACGCCAGAGCAGGAGCAGGCGAACGAAGCGGTTCTGGCGTTGATCGCGCTCGGTTACAAGCAGATCGACGCCCACAAGCTGGTGCGCGATTTACAGGAACGCGAAGGCGCCGGAAAATCGGCGGAGGAATTGGTGAAACTGGCGCTGAAGAAATTTGCAACGGGACGGTAGTTCTCGCGATTTGTCATTCTCACTGAGCGCGTTGAACGTTCCCCGGCAATGATTGCGACAGTTGAAAACAAACTGGATGCCATTCGAGACGCCTTACCAAGCGAAGGTTTATTTGCGTTTAAGGATTGGCTGATTTCGCCGGACGCGTTTCCGATTTCAGAGAAATTTGCCAGCGAACTGGAGCAACTCGGACATCGGTTGTTTGTTTTTCAACGGGCGTGTAATCAGCTTTATCAGCTAAGTGTTCGGGGGAAGCAGCCGGCATGGATCGCGCAATATCTCGACGCCGGGAAACCGGCCGAACTGGTTGAGTTGTCGCGGCAGAAAGTTTTCCGCGACGAGTTACCGCGCGTTATTCGGCCGGACCTTATTCTGACAGAGAACAGTTACATCATTGCGGAAATTGATTCCGTCCCGGGTGGAATCGGATTGACCGGTTGGTTAAATCGCACCTATTCGGCGCTCGGCCAGGATGTGATTGGCGGCGAAGAGGGAATGCTTGATGGCTTTCAAAACGTTCTGCCGAATGGCGGCGATATTCTGGTTTCGGAAGAGTCAGCCACCTACCGGCCCGAGATGGAGTGGTTAGCAGCGCAATTGAATCTACATCGAACATCCAATCTCGAACATCCAACGTCGAAGTGGCGCGTCGTCCCGGCGGAGAACTATGAGCCACAACCAGGCCGCGATGTTTACCGATTCTTTGAGCTATTCGATCTACCGAACATTCCGAAGATCGAGGTGCTGCTGAGATCGGCGGCGGAAGGAAAAGTGCGGCTGACGCCGCCGGTCAAACCGTTTCTGGAGGAGAAAATGTGGTTCGCTCTCTTCTGGCTCAAGCCATTGCGACAATTCTGGCGGCGCGAGCTGGGCGACAAATATTTTCTGAAATTGCGGCAGGTTATCCCTTACACCTGGTTACTCGATCCTATGCCCTTGCCACAACATGCGGTGATTCCGCGGCTGGAGATTCATGATTGGCGCGAGGCAGCCAAGTTCAGTCAGAAAGAGCGCGACCTGCTTTTGAAAGTGAGCGGATTTTCGCCGCTGGGTTGGGGCAGCCGCGGGGTGGCGCTGGGCGCGGATTTGCCGCACAGCGAATGGGAGAAGCGAATCGACCACGCACTGGCCAATTTTGCGATCCAGCCCACGATTTTACAGCAGTTCCACAAAGGCAGCTTGTTCGAGCATTCTTATTACGACGGCGAAAGCGGCGAAGTGCGAACGATGAGAGGACGGATCCGTTTGTGTCCGTACTTTTTTGTGGAAGACGATCGGGTTAAATTGCGCGGCGCCCTGACGACAATTGTGCCGGCGGACAAGAAGTTAATCCACGGAATGCGCGACGGCATTTTAGTGCCGACCAGCATGAATACCGTTAACGGGCCGCGATCGTAAGCTCGCGCCGGTGGATGGGACCAGCGGGCGTTAAAGTGCTTTGGTAAAGATGAAATTCCGCTACGTGCATCATGCCGGCGTCGTAGTCAGGGTGTTTTTTGAGGAATGATTGCATCAATGCAGGCGAGATTCCTCGGCCGCGCGCAATGGTAAAATGGGGCGTCCAGGCCCGCTCCTCGATCGGCAAATTGCAGGCAAGCGCAGCCTCATTGACGCGCTTGTGCAATTGAAAGAGATGCGGGTGGGCGTGACCAACGCCGATCCAGAGGACGTGCGGCGTACCTTTTTTTGGGAAAGTGCCGAGTCCGGTCACCGGCAAAAAAAATGCGCGAAACGAGATGGCCGCGAGTTTTTCCTCGAGCAAATCGGCGGTCGCCGGATCGACCGCGGCGAAAAACGCGAGAGTGAGATGGATCTGCGATGGAGCCGAAAAAATCAGGCCGCGATAATGCGGGTCGAGCGCGACCAGGGATTCTGCGATTTTATCCGGTAAATCGATGGCGATGAAGAGTCGCTGGTTGGTCATGCAGACACACCTCGAACCGGGTTGGTCCTTTCGCTTGCCAACCGTCCGTCATCCCGAGCATAAGCGAGGGACTTCGCCCAACGCTGCGGATCACACAAACTATTTTGCGTAACGCATCTCGAGCATGTGAGGTCCCTCCTCGTCTGCGCGAGTCGGGATGACCGCGTGAGATCTGAGCGTAACTTCAAGGAGTTCCTCTTAATCCGGTTCGCGGTGGTCCAATCATCCGTGTTTGCGATTGAAGCGCGCGACTTCGCGCGCCGTTTCGCGATCGGTCGCTCGCTTTTTCAAATCGGCACGTTTATCGCGCGCCACTTTTCCCTGCGCGACCGCTATCTCCGCTTTCAGTTTTCCGTTTTTCCAATGCAAATTAAGAAGCACGAGAGCGCGGCCGCCCACCTGGGTTTCGCCATAAAGCTTATCGATTTCGGCGCGATGGAGCAACAGCTTACGCACTCGTTTGGCTGACGGAATTTCGTGACTTGCACGTTCGTAGGGCTGGATGTCGGCATTATAGAGGAAGGCCTCACCATTCTCGATGCGCGCGAAGGCGTCGTTGATATTGGCTTTGCCAGCCCGGATCGATTTGACCTCGCTGCCTTTGAGTTCGAGCCCGGCTTCGTAGCGCTCAAGGATATGAAAATCGCGCAGCGCTTTGCGGTTGAGAATCGTCTCGGCAGTCATTAACCGAGCGATGGTGGCGAAAAATCAGGCGCCGTCGGTGGACGCGCTCTGCTCTTCAAAAGTGAGTTTGCCGGCAATGATTTCCTTAAGAGCAATGTCGGTGAGTGAGGTCCGCGGGCCGGTGTCGACCATTGGCCGATGCCCCAGCCCAAGCTGGCGCACACGCTTTGATACAACGTTGATAAGCAATTGCGGGTTGGGAATGATCTGGCTGGCTTCCTGCAAGAGTTGAGTCGTCATAATGCGCAAGGTGTGGACGGCGCGGGTGGGCTCCGCCGGGAATTGGAGAATCGTCGGTGAGCAGGACGACATGGGACCAAGAAAAAGACGAGAGCCGAGCATCGCGACGAAAGAAATGGAGAATGTGGGAAGTTGACGCGCGTTGTCAACCGATTTTTCCCGCGGACGGGAATTGACCGAGGGGTTAGCGGATATCTTCTACGTAACTGGCGATTCTGTAATCGGACGGCTCGCCCGCGTTGTCCAATGCGCGATCATAATGAAGCGTAGTGTTGCCGTTACCGGAGTACGTCTTGCCCACAATTGAACCAGTGATGTCGGGATTTCCCGTGAACGAGATGGCCGCGCTCGGCGCATAGAAGGTACCGACGAAATTTCCGGGCGACGCAATGGCGATCGTTTGAGTAGTGTTGGGGTCGGTGGGGCTGATGCCGTAAAATTGCATGTTCGCGGCGAGACCAGTGTTATTAACGAGGTCTCGCGCTTTTACGCTCATGTTGCCATCGAAGAAGACCTGAACGTGAACGCCAGTGTTGACGGTTACCTGTCCGGTGAAATCGCTGGTGACATGGACGGCGACATAGGTTTGGGCGGATCCACTCTGATTGAACGTCACACTCTTCGACCAACTGGAGACGAGGTATGTCGTCGGCGCGGAAACGGAACCGGGCGATGCCGGCGTGATGGTCGTGTTGCTATTAAATGCAACGGGGCTGGGCTGGGGCGTGGGAAGGCTGGGCATGACCAATGGGGGAATGGTCAATGGCACATTGTTGTCGATGACGCCGTGAATGAGATTAGATGGGAGCACGTTGCCGCCATTGGTGCTCACGTCGCCCCAGATCGGCCCTTGATGCATGAAGAAAGTCGGCGAATTGACGGCGACACTGCCACTGTGTGAATCGGCGTAATGCGGGTCAGAGGGATTGTTAGCCGCGAAGTAGTATGCGCCGTTGTTCGAATTGAAACTGTCAATCAAACCAGCCGACCCTGGACCGTCGAACGAGGTCGTGACCCTAACCGCCGCCCCAAAGGGTGTGACAGCTCCGACAATCAATTCGATCCGTCGTGCAATTTGCGGGGCATTGACAGCTTGCAGGGCTTTGCCGGTGCCGTCACCGTTGGGGCCGTAGGTGGCAATGAAGTGATCAAAGTTGAAGTCGATTTTTCGCAGCAGGGTATCACCGTCCCCGCGAGTCGACCCGTTAGCGACGAACCTATTTCCGTTGCTCAAGCGATCATCCATTCCGGTGCGCTTCAATCCTTGCAAAGGTGAGGTTCCTTTCGAGCGGATACGATACCAAGGCCAAGCACCGGTTGGATTTGCCCCAAGATGGAAAACTCCTGAGCTGTCGAAATAGCACGTTTCTACTACTGTCCGAGCCTGGAGGTTATCGCTTCCGAAAGTCCATGGCAGACTGGCGGTCCCGGTTACCGGACTGACATACGTTGTTCCGGAAGGGGCCCAGCCCGTCCACGGACTCGGACTGGGACTCGCCCCGGGGAGTGTTTTCCTTATCTCGGCGAAAGCCATGTCAGCACCGCTCTCCGCCGCATACAGCGCTTCGTTCCAAGAACGGACCTGGTTCGACGCCTGATTATAGCGGGCGGTGCAATTCAGCAGCACGTTGGCTGCGATTAGCGAGATAACAAAAATCGTGCAAATAGCACAAAGAAGGACGTTTCCTCGCTCGTTTGGAATGGATGATACTTTCATAAATTTATCCGCGTCGCTTATTCCGGAGATAAGCGAGAGAAAAGACGGTTGTTCCGGTGCGTTCGTCGGCGACATTCCCGCTCGTAAAAATCGGCCGGAACGTGACCGCCATAGTTGAATATTCCGTGTTGGTAAGATCCGTATCAGTCGTACTTGGCACTAATTGATCGGTGCTCGAGGCAATGGTCGTGACGGCGCCATCTTCTGTGCGCAAAATAGAGGCACCGTTGATTGAGTAGACTACGGTGCTTGTAGTCGTCCCATAGTTCACTAGGCTAGTCGTGGTCGAAAGCGTCGGACTCCGCATCGCACCAACCAAGGATGGGTTGCTGACAGCCTCTGCGTCGCCTGATTGAATAATGTATTTGGGGATGGTCAATGTAACCGTTTGCTGATTCGCTGATACCGTGCAGATAAGAGCCCGTTTCACATCGCGGTTGAGGTAATCGATAATGCGAACCTGCTGGATATGAGTGGCGAAGAAATGATCCACCGCGTTAAAGCTCTTTTGCATCGCGATCGAGGCCGTAATGATGGCGGCGAAAATGACCACGGCGATGGCCATGGCCATCATGATTTCGGCAAGGGTAAAACCAGATTGGCGAGAATGGTGCGTTAGCTTCATTTCTTTGTCCCGTTGGAGATGATGAGCGATGTTTGCTCGGTTCGCTGTCGCCCACCGAGCACTGCGGTCCATGACTGAGAAATGTCCACTTTGACCAGCGTGGAACCCAGGCTAGTGGCGGTAGAATCGAGACTGACCGTGCCGTTCGTTGCCCGCGTCATTTGAGTAACGCCATTCGCCGTAGGATATGCGGATATTTTGACAACTTCGGTGGCAGATTTAGCAAAGTCAGACGTGTTTGCTGCAGTGGTCAGAAGGTTCTGAACATAGGAGGTAGTCGTCAGATCGCTGAAGCGAAGGTTACGGAAAACTTCGGCGCGAGCTTGAACAACCTCGATAGCCCCGACCGATTGCTTGCTCGCCGCGATAAACCGCAGACAAACTGCGTTCGCCTCGAAAAGGGATGCGAAAAAGGAGGCAAGCAAGAGTGTGGCGACGAGGACTTCAACGAGCGTTGTGCCCGAGGTGTGATCTTTAGGAGTTAGTTTCACGAATTATGTATATTATAGATTTCATAATATGTATAGCAAAGAGAATGCCGCGGAACTCCAAGACTGCGTGGCAAAGGCGTGAGCTAGTTCAGCTGTATCTATCTTACAACAAGTATATTATGAGCCAATTGCTCCACACCGCCCCATCTCCGTCACAGTTTTGCCCCGGGGGGTCGACCGTCTCTCCTTGCCATCCTTAATTAAATAGGCGAAATAGTCCCGCTGGCCGCGGCGGGCGCGGCCGCACTTCGCGGGCTGTGGCTCAGCTTGGTAGAGCGCCTCGTTCGGGACGAGGAGGCCGTGGGTTCAAATCCCACCAGCCCGATTAAACGCATCTGGTTAGGCATGAACGAAACTGTCCTCACTACCATTGCGTTTACCGGATTTACGGTCGCATTTTTTCACGCCGCGATTCCGACCCACTGGCTCCCTTTCGTGGCAGCGGGTCGTGCGCAACGGTGGACCCATTCCAAAACCCTCCTGATTCCTAACCATTTTTGGAGTCGCGCTCAGCTCGCGCATTGGCACCTGGTTCCCGCGAATAGCGGGAGCATTGCTGATCGGCCTTGGTCTATTCTACATCTGGCGACAGCTTTCCGGCCATGCTCACAGCCACACTCACTTATTTTCAAAGGGCGGGCATCAGCATGAGCATGAATTGAGGGAATCGCTGGCGCATTTTCGCGGGCCGGATATTTCGCGCACTCGCACGTCAGACTGGGTCGCAATTAGCAGTCTGTTTGCGATGCTGACCTTCTCACCCTGTGAGGCGTTTCTGCCGATTTACGTTTCGGGAATTCGGTTCGGCTGGGGCGGTTTTGCTCTTTTGACTCTCATTCTCTCGACTGCAGCCGTTGCCGGAATGCTGGTATTCACCTGGCTGGCCTTAATCGGAATTCGCGGCATCGGACTTGGTTGGTTTGAACGCTATGAAAGCCTGGTGATGGGATCGCTTCTATTATTAGTTGGTGTAATGGTCTTGGTTTTCGAAAAATGACCAAGCGATTTGCTTGGCGAAACCGTTTGCCATCCTGCACAAGCAATGCTTGCATTTCGCCTCACCGCTACGCCAAAGTAATCTTCCCGCTATGGGTTCTCTCAAAAAACGACGCAAAGCTAAAATCTCCAAGCACAAACGCCGCAAGCGGATGAAGGAGAATCGGCACAAGAAGCGCCTCCGTTACAAGTCGTAAGCGGCGACGATAGGCGGTTTGCCTCGGTAGACCGACACGGTAGATTCAGGAAGGATGATGGTTACGCGCAAGCTGGCAGTTTATCTTGCGCTGCTTCTGCTCGTATGCGGCATCGGGAAGATCTTATCCGCACCGGTACCACCTACGAAATCGCAAAAGGGGACGGCGGCGCGCCCGACGCCGAAGCGAACCGATTTAATCGACGATTCGTTGGCTCTGCCCCCTGCGCGAGATCTAAATCTGAGTATTGAGGGGGGGCACAAGGCTGAGGCCCTCGCCCATTTTGCTGAAGGAATCGACTTTGAGGAGGACGGCGAAATGGAGAAAGCCCTCGAAGCCTATCGCCAGGTTCTGAATGTCGATCCCGGGCAGATCGAGCTGGCGGTTCGTGTCGCGGCGTTGCTAACGCGGGACGATGATTATCCGAGCGCGATCGATGTCTTAAAAGATGCGGTCAAGGTGCATCCGAAAGCGCCGGAGCCTTATCTGGAGCTGTCTTTTATCTACGCCAAGTATTTAAAGAAAGGCGATCAAGCGATTGAATTCGCCAATAAAGCCATTGCGCTGGATCCGCAGAAAATTGACGGCTATCAGCGATTGTTTGAGATCTATCTCACCGCCAGCGATGAAAAAAGGGCCCTCGAAACTCTCGATCGCGCCGCCAAAATGCCAAACGACGATCCGACCTTCTGGGCAAGACTTGGCCGGCTTTACGGCTCGGTTATTTTGAAACCAGACGCCAAACCAAATCCGGAACAAACGGCGCGTCTCAACGATGTTTTTGAGAAGGCGGCCGCCAAAGGGCAAAATAACGCTGCCGTCTTGAAGGAGGTGGGGGATTACTTCGCCTCCACCCAACAGATCAAAGAAGCGCTTCCGTTTTATTTGCGCGTCCTCGAGCTGCAACCCGACGACGCCAATGTCCGCGAAAAACTGGCGACGGGCTTTGTCTTAACAAATCAGCGGGCCCGCGCAGTCGAAACGCTGGAAGCAATCATCCAAGAGCACCCCGAAAAATATCAGTCCTACGAATTGTTAGCCCAGCTGCATGATGATGAAGGGCGCGCCTTGGTTCGTGCTAATCAAACCGATCCGGCAAATGCCGAGTTCAAGAAGGCGGCACAGAACTACGAACAAAGCCTGCTCATTAATCCAAATCACGCGGGGACGTATTTGCGGCTGGCGGAATTATTGCTCGTTCCGCTGAAACAGAGCGAACGCGCCGTTTCAGTTTTAATCGAAGGGCGCCGGCGTTTTCCCGATGCTCCCGAATTCGCCTATTACCTTGCGATTGCACTACGCGAATCGAAAAAGGCGAAAGACGCGGTGATCATGTTCGAAGAAGCGCTCAACGAAGCGCAGAATGCCGAGGCTGATTTTTTGAAACCACGCTTTTACGTTGAATATGGCGCGGCGGCACAAGAGGCCGGCCTCTACGACAAAGCGGCGGAACTTTTCCACAAAGCCATCGCGATGGATCCGGCCAACGCGGCCGAGCCCTACAATTACCTCGGCTACATGTGGGCCGAGCAGAATATTCACCTCGACGAAGCAGAGGACGCCATCAAGCGCGCGCTTCAACTTGATCCCGAGAACGGTGCTTACCTCGATAGCATGGCCTGGGTAGAATACCGTCAGGGAAAATACGATCAGGCACTGGAAAATTTAAAGCGCGCTATTGAAAATTTGCCGCGCGAAGACGCCGTCGTCTTCGAACATCTTGGCGACGTCTATTTGAAATTGAACCGTGTCTCCCAAGCGCTCGAATCGTGGCAGAAGGCAAAAACACTCGATCCATCGAATAAGGACCTAGCGGCAAAAATCGACGGCCAAAAAACCCGTGTCAGCAAAACCAATCCGACCGGAGCGAAGCCATGAGTGAGGCT
>QHQU01000322.1 GCA_003219925.1 Verrucomicrobiota bacterium | reverse complement strand
GTGCAAATCAATCCGACTATCCACGCCGGTTGCGCAAGGGCCTGCTGCGAAGCATTCTCTTTCCGAAGCCGCGCGTCTCATCGATTCCGCGAAATCGCCGGTGATCCTCCTCGGACTTATGGCGAGCAAGCCAAAATTCAGCGCGGCCATTCGTAATCTCCTTAGCACAACAACGTTTCCGGTTGTGGGAACTTTTCAAGCTGCGGGAGCAATCTCGCGCGAGGAGTTTCCATATTTCGGTGGCCGCGTTGGGCAGATAGCCAATCAACCCGCAGATGCACTTTTGGACTCGGGAGATCTGATCATAACTATCGGCTACGACGCAGTCGAGTATTGGCCCTCTAACTGGAACAAAGGCAAAGACCGACCAATCGTTCATATCGATGTTGTTCCCGCCAGCATCGAAAATGACTATTCGCCGGCTGTTGAGCTAATCGGGGACATCGAGGAAACACTGACGGCCTTATCTCCGCTCCTACATCGTTCGCACCTCGCTGACGAATCAGCTCGATTGCTTCAGATGATCGGTCAAGACCGGCAACGGCTGATCGCCGAGGCAGCGAAAAAATCCGGAGTGCCGATTCATCCTTTACGCCTGGTTAGCGAATTGCAGAAGATTCTGACGCCTGACGTGACTGTGTGCTCCGATATGGGCAGCTTCAGCATGTATCTGAGCAGATATCTCTTCAGTTTTCGCGCGCGCCAGTTCCTGATTACGAACGGTCAGCAAACGCTCGGCGTCGCTCTCCCGTGGGCGATCGCGGCCACGATTGTTCGCCCACACGAGAAGGTGCTCTCTATTTCTGGCGACGGCGGTTTCTTATTTTCCGCAAACGAATTAGAGACGGCGGTCCGTCTGAATTCGCACCTTGTTCATATGATCTGGATCGACGGCCATTACGACATGGTTGCCACACAGGAGCGACTCAAGTACGGCCGCACTTCGGGAGTAGACTTCGGGCCACTTGATTACACAAAGTACGCCGAAGCGTTCGGCGCCATCGCGTTTCAAATTCAAAGCGCCGACCAAATTGCACCAACGCTAAAGAAGGCTTTCGATACGCCGGGGCCGGTGCTCGTCGGAGTGCACGTCGATTACCGGGACAATGCACGGCTGTTCGAAGACGTTCACGAAGAAAGCATCCACTAGCTGTCAGCAGTTTTTGGCTACTCGTTAAGCCACCCGCGGTTGCTCTGACTGCGCTCAATGCAGCCGGAAAGAAATTCGAACTTTTTCTGAAATGTCGATCTTCGAAAGCTTGAGAAAGAATCATGAACACAGCAAAGCTTAAAGGCTTCAACTACCCGCTAACGCCGAAAGGCA
>QHQU01000321.1 GCA_003219925.1 Verrucomicrobiota bacterium | reverse complement strand
GTCGGCGCACCGCCGGTCGCGATCATTAGCGATAGAATCTGGCAACGCGTTTTCAACCGTTCACCGAAAGCGATCGGGCAATCGATTGTTTTGCACGATCAGAATTTCACCGTCATCGGCGTGATGCCGCCGCAGATGACTTCGCCGCAGGATACCGATGTCTGGCTTTCATTGATGCGGCGAAGCAATAATCCGGCGTGGATGGATCGATCGCATCATCCGATGATGTTTGTCTGGGGCCAGCTAAAATTCGGGGTGACGGTCGATCAAGCGCGGAGCGAAATGAAAACGATCGCCGCGCAACTCGAAAAGGCGTATCCGGAAACGAACAAGGGTGAAACGATTGTGGTCACGCCGCTCCTCGAAAATCTCGTCGGCAAATATCGGACGAATCTCGGGTTGTTGTTAGGCGCGGTTGGGTTGGTGTTGCTGATCGCGTGCGCGAACCTGGCGAATCTTTTTGCCGCCCGCGGAGCAGCGCGGTCGCGCGAATTCGCCATTCGCGCCGCCGTCGGCGCGAGCCGCGGACAGATTGTGAAACAGCTTTTAGTCGAAAGTTTTGCCGTCGCAATTATCGGCGGAGCGCTCGGATTTTTCATCGCGCTTTGGGCGCGGGACGCGGTGTCGATCTTGGCGCCACAAAGCGCTTCCAGGTTTCAGGACATCCCATTCGACCTGCCGGTGTTAATGTTCACGTTGGTCATTGCATCGGTCACAGCCGTGCTTTTTGGCGTTTGGCCGGCGTGGCAAAGTTCGCGGGCCGACGTTCAGCTGGCTTTGAAAGCCGGTTCGCAAGGAACCGGCGATGCGCCATCAGCCAAGCGGACGCGCGATTGGCTCGTCATTAGTCAGATTGCGCTCACGCTCACGTTACTTATTGCGGCGGCGCTGGTGTTGAAGAGTTTTTCGCGATTGCAAGCGCTCTCGTTAGGCTACGAACCGCACGGGATGCTGACCGCGCGCCTGGAAATGCCGTGGCGGACTTACAACACGCGCGACAAGATCGACATGTTCGCCAAGACGTTACTCGACAAGGTGCGAACTCTTCCCGGTGTGCAAAGCGTGGCGATAAGCTCGAACGCGCCGCTCATGGGTGGATGGCAAACTGGATTCTGGCGCGAAGGCACGCCGCAACCGACGGCCGCAGACATGTTGAGCGCCGATCTCGAAGTCGTCGCGGGCGATTATTTTTCGACATTCAAAGCGCCATTACTGCGCGGCCGAACATTGAACAAACGCGACACCAAAGATTCGCCGCGGGTCATCGTTGTCGATCAAGCGCTGGCGGACAAATATTTTCCGGGCGAGGACCCGATCGGAAAACGCCTGATGGTCGATGCCGGCAACGACGAGGAAGGTAATGTCGCGAGCGAAATTGTCGGCGTCGTCGTGCCGATGCGCTTTCATGCCATTGATGAAATGGCGCCGTTGCCGGTGATTTATTGTTCGTTAGGCCAGGCCCAGCGCACGAGTCTGACGCTTTTCGTAAGATCGACACTTGGTCTCGTGACGTTGGAGCGTCCGATTCGGGATGCGATCAGTTCGATCGACCCGGCGCTGCCGCTCTTCGATGTTCGCCCGATGACCGATCGCGTCCAGGAAACGTGGGGTACACAACGTTTGCTCAGCTTTCTCTTCTCCGTGTTCGCTGGACTCGCGCTCACGCTCGCGACCATCGGCCTGTATGGTCTTCTCGCTTACACCACGCTCAAACGCGTGCGCGAAATCGGTGTCCGTCTCGCGCTCGGTGCGCGTCCATCCCAAATTCTCACCCTAATTCTTTCCCACGGAATGCAGCTCCTTCTCGTCGGCTCAACCATTGGTTTGGTCGGCGCGATCGCCGTCTCTCACTTTCTGCAACGTCTGCTTTTCGAAGCCAGCGGCATCGACCCGAGGATTTATCTTGAAGTCGGAGCGGTGCTTCTCAGCGCCACATTCCTTGCCTGCTGGATTCCGGCGCGCCGCGCCAGCCGAGTCGACCCCATCGTGGCATTGCGAATGGAATAACAGCAACCTAACAAGTAATCTATGGAAACAACTCTTCGCGACATTCGCTACGGCTTGCGCATGCTGCGTAAAGATCTCGGTTTTACCATCGTCGCAGTCGTCGCGCTGATGCTCGCGATCGCCAGCACGACTGTGATCTTCAGCGTGATCAACGGCGTACTCTTGCGCCCGTTGCCTTATCCCGAGGCCGACCGACTTGTGACGCTCTCGCCGACGGTTCGCGCGACGAACACTCCGCGCGACGCAACTTCGCCCGCGAACTATCTCGATTGGGCCGCGCAGAACGGTGTTTTCGCAGCAATGGCAGCGGCGCGCGGCTGGCAGGGAAATTTGGATGAAGGCGACGCGCCGGAACGCCTGCGCGTGACGATGGTGAC
>QHQU01000320.1 GCA_003219925.1 Verrucomicrobiota bacterium | reverse complement strand
GCAGATGAAATCGCGAAGCTGGTCGTGCGCGGTCAGTACAACAGGGGGGCGATCAATGGCGAGAGCGTTCCCGGTTATCGCGAGGAAGAAAAAGTAGATCCGAAGTCCGAGACTGAAACGTATGTGGCGCTACGATTGCACATCGATGACTGGCGCTGGTCGGAGGTTCCGATCTATCTGCGCGTCGGGAAACGCCTGCCCAAGTCTGCCACGGAAATTTCTGTGCACTTCAAAAAAGCGCCGATGGTTTTATTCAATCGCGATAGCACGGAGCACGATCAAAATGTGCTCGTCATACGCATCCAACCGGACGAAGGAATTTCGCTGCGGATGATGGCAAAGATTCCGGGAACGAGCTTGCGAATCGAGCCGGTAAAGATGGATTTCCATTACGGCACCAGCTTTGGCAAAGCCAGCCCGGAAGCGTACGAACGTTTGCTCCTCGATGCCATGAGCGGCGATGCCACCCTCTTCGCACGTCGCGATGAAGTCGAGGAGGCGTGGGCATTTATCGACCCCATCGAAAAGACATGGGCGGAGAAAAACACGCCGCCATTAACATTTTATCCCTCCGGCTCCTGGGGACCAGAAGAAGCGGATGAACTTCTCGCTCACGATGGACGGACGTGGAGGCGATTATGAAGAGAATCGCTTCTCCCGTCCTCCAGAGCCAAGCCGAGGGATCCCGTTGCGGAAGCTTTAAGGCAACATGGCGGGATCCCTCGACTGCGCTCGGGATGACGAAGTTGGGGGTTCATTAAAATGCCTGTTACCGCTGAAACAATCTCGCTTGGCCTTCCAGTCGCGATCGATCGGATTGATCGCGAGCTAAAAAAACTTTGGAGCGAGGGCGAAGGCGCGATGACGCGAGCGTCGCTGATGAATCTCGCGGTCTACAGCGAAGAGCCAGATTCGCTGAACCGTAACACGCAGTTGCTGGCGCGAATCACCGAGAACCACGCTTGTCGGGCAATCGTCATCGGCGCTAACCCGCAGGCCAAAAACGATCGAATGGAGGCGTGGATCAGCGCGCATTGTCACATTAGTCGCGCCGGGACCAAGCGAGTTTGCTCCGAACAAATTTCATTTCTGCTCGAAGGCGCGACGGTCAAATTCCTCCCGAGCATTGTCTTTTCCCAACTCGATTCCGATCTCCCGCTTTATCTTTGGTGGCAATCGGAATTTGCCGAGCCGATGGACGCGCAGCTTTGGTCGTGGATCGATCGATTGATTTACGACAGCCAGTCGTGGCACGATTTCAACGCCCAAATGCGCCTGGTCGAGACTGCGCAGCGCGAAGCCAAACAACGCATTGTGCTGTGTGATTTGAATTGGACGCGGCTCGTTCGTTTCCGCCTCGCCTTCGCCCAGTTCTTCGATCATCCGGGCTCGCATCATCATTTCCGTGAAATCAAACATGGCTCGATCATCTTTGGTAACGGATTTCGCTCGACCGCAATTCTCTTTGTCGGCTGGCTCGGGGCGCAACTCGGTTGGGAAATTCGGGGTGAGAAAAATTCCGAAAAAATTGAATTGGAAAACTCCGATGGAAAAACGGTGCGGATCCAATTACAGGAGAAAGGCGACGCGCCAATCGCTTCTTTCTCCGCCCAATCGGGTGAGATTGAATTTCAAGTAATACTGGCAAGCGGCGGCGATCTTCTCGAAGTCTGTCGCGGCAAATTAGGCGAAACTCCAGCTCGCCAGGTCCTGCCATCGGCGGAGAACGATCCGGTCAAATTAATGAGCGAAGAGCTAATGCGCGGTGGACCGCATCACGTTTATCTTCGCGCCGTCGAGAAAGTTCGCGCGCTGCTGTAGCTGCCGCCGTCGCTGGCGGCAGGGCCATCAAAAATATTTCTGCCGCCGGAGACGGCGGCAGCTACAACGCAATAATCTCCTGCAGCGCACGGACGTTTTTCTCAATCGAAAAAATTTCTTCCGCGCGCTTGCGACCTTTGCCGCCAAATGATTGCGCGAGCTCAACGTCCCCAATCAACTGACTAAGCGCATCAGCGGTCGCAGCCGGATCACTTTGGGCGACCAGCAATCCGGTTTCTCTGTCGCGAACCATTTCCGAAATCCCTCCGACATCGGTAGAAACAACCGGCAGCCCGGCCGCCATCGCTTCCATTACGACAGTCGGCAGGTTATCCATCGCACCATCGGGATCGATCCGGCACGGCAGTGCGAAAACAGTCGCTTGGCTCAAGCGCGCCGCGATTTCAGATTGCGTTTGTGGTCCAGCCAAATTCACGTGCTCGCGCAAATCCTGCCCATGGATGCGCGCCTGCAATTCCTCAAGGAGCGGCCCTTCGCCGATAATTTCGCAGCGGAATCCGTGTCCCCTTTGTCGCACCAGAGCACAGGCGTCGATGAGTACATCAAAGCCCTTTTT
>QHQU01000270.1 GCA_003219925.1 Verrucomicrobiota bacterium | reverse complement strand
ACCGCAATGGCGCGCTCGCCCGACACAACGTGAAGTTGATCGGCGCCAACGCGCAGGCAATCGCAAAAGGCGAGGACCGACAGCTCTTCAAAGAGGCGATGTTACGCATCGGACTTGATGTGCCGCGTTCCGGTATCGCGCACTCGGTGGAGGATGCAGGTAAAGTCGCCGATGCCATCGGTAGTTTTCCGCTCATCATCCGGCCCGCCTTCACCCTCGGTGGCAGCGGAGGCGGCATCGCCTACAATCGCGAAGAGCTGGCGGAAATCGCCGGGCGCGGACTCGCCATCTCACCGGTCAACGAGGTGCTCATCGAAGAGTCGTTAGTCGGTTGGAAAGAATTCGAGATGGAGGTAATGCGCGACCGGGCGGATAACTGCGTCGTCGTTTGCTCGATCGAAAATTTCGATCCGATGGGCATTCACACCGGCGATTCAATCACGGTCGCGCCGGTGCAAACGCTGACCGACAAGGAATTTCAAATGATGCGCGACGCCGCTTTTGCCGTAATTCGCGAAATCGGGGTCGAGACCGGCGGCTCGAATATTCAATTTGCGGTTAACCCGGAGAACGGCCGCATGGTCGTGATTGAAATGAATCCACGAGTCTCACGTTCGAGTGCGCTGGCATCAAAGGCGACCGGATTCCCGATTGCCAAGATCGCGGCCAAACTGGCAGTCGGTTACACCCTCGACGAGATCAAAAACGACATTACCCGCGAAACGCCGGCCAGTTTCGAGCCGACAATCGATTATTGCGTCGTCAAAGTCCCACGTTTCACCTTCGAAAAATTCCCGCAGGCCGTTCCGACTCTGACCACGCAAATGAAGAGCGTGGGTGAAGCGATGGCTATTGGCCGCACCTTCAAGGAAGCCCTGCAAAAAGCGTTGCGTAGTCTGGAGATCAAACGTTTCGGATTGATCGGCGACGGGAATGAGAACGAAGTCGATCCAGAAACGCTGCGTTTGAAGCTGGCAGTGCCGAACGCCGAACGAATTTTCTATATCGGACAAGCCTTTGAAAACGGCATGTCAGTCGAGGAAATTTTCGAGTTAACGAAGATTGACCGGTGGTTTCTGCGGAATGTTCAGCAAATTGTCGAGGAAGACAGCCGTCTCCGTAGCACAGGCGTCTCGCCTGTGGGGCCAGCGGGCGTCCCGCCCGTTGAATCTGGCCGCTTCCGTGGTCTGGATCGGCACGGCGAAATAAAGATTACATCTCGCAATCTGCCCCATTGGCGCCAAACGGGCGCTGCCTACTTCGTCACCTTCAGACTTGCCGATGCTGTGCCAGCGACGCTGCTGCGCGAATGGAAAGAAGAATTGAAAACGTGGCTAAAATTTCATCCAGAACCGTGGGACTCGCGGACCAGGCATGAGTATCAGCGCCGTTTCCAGGAATCCCGCGAAGCGTGGCTCGATCGGGGGCATGGCTCTTGTCTCCTCCGGGAAGAATTTGCGGCCGAGATTGTGGCTAGCGCCCTGAAGCATTTTCAAGGTACGCGTTACTTGCTCGATGCTTTTGTGGTGATGCCGAACCATGTTCACGCGCTTTTGTTGCCTCTCAATGGCCATTCACTATCAGAGATTTTGCATTCTTGGAAAAGCTTCACCGGGAAAGAGCTCAAGCGCAGAGGCGGAGAGCAGAAGACAATTTGGCAGGACGAAAATTATGATCGGATCGTGCGTGACGAGAAAGAGCTCCAACATTTCCGAGACTACATTGAATGCAATCCAAGTAAGGCTGGATTGCATGAAAACGGCTTTATTCTGCAGGTTAATCGCGTCTTGCAGATGAATCATCAAGCATCGGGCGAGACGCCCGATGGCCCCACAGGCAAGATGCCTGTGCTACCAGCGGCCCTTCTTCGCGCGAAAAAACTCGGCTTTTCCGATCGGCAGCTCGCGATTGCCGGTGGCGTTCCGGAAAAGGCGATTCGTTCGCAACGAATCGCGCAGAACGTCACCCCGACCTATCGCCTGGTCGATACCTGCGCGGCCGAATTCGAAGCCTATACTCCTTATTATTATTCCACTTACGGAAGCGAAAATGAGCGCCGCGAAAGCGGTAAACGCAAAATCATGATTCTCGGCGGCGGTCCCAACCGCATCGGCCAGGGCATCGAATTCGATTATTGCTGCGTCCATGCCGCCTTCGCTCTGCGCGAGCTCGGTTTCGAAACCATCATGGTAAATTCCAATCCGGAAACGGTTTCGACCGATTACGACACCAGCGACAAGCTTTATTTTGAGCCGCTCACGCTTGAGGACGTGCTCAACATTTACGATCAGGAAAAACCCGAAGGCGTAGTCGTGC
>QHQU01000269.1 GCA_003219925.1 Verrucomicrobiota bacterium | reverse complement strand
AGAAAACTAAAAATGAGGTAGGCAACGAAAGCGGTCCCACAGTTCCAAACCGGAACGCGAGGAACACCTGCCGCGAGGTCGGCGAGGATCGTCGCGATGACGCAGAAAATCGCGATGGCGATACCGAACCCGATACCAAGAAACCAGGTTCCGATAGCAATAGGTGCAAGATAGAAGATGAGGAGCGAATTCTCGAAACCGGTAATGTAGTCAAGCCAGCCAATAAAGCCGACCAGAAGGAAACACGTGGCTATGATCAGAGTTCGCCGCAACACCGATGATATATATAGCTTGGCAAGTTTTAATTCAACGGGAGGAGAGGAACTGCACAGGCAAATCCTTCGAGTGCGGACTTTTTGTTCTCCTCCCCAGGCGGCGAGCGAAAGAGCGTCGTTGCATGAATCGCGCTTTACTTTGCGCGCTGGTAGTGATTCGCGCTTGCGATCTCCTGCTCTTCCTGACTCAAAACTTCCCAGTTTGTTCTAGTAAATTTATGCTAATCTCTAGCTGGATTTTAGCGCGATTAGCTCAGTGGTAGAGCGCTTGCTTCACACGCAAGAAGTCGCAGGTTCGAACCCTGCATCGCGCATTTACACTACAGGCAAGCAAAGACCGTCACACCAGCTATTTTACCTCACCGTGTACTGAAGTATGGAGCGAAACATTGTCACTGGTGGGTGTTTGTGTGGTTCTATCCGGTATGAAGCGACGGCGCGGCCTTATAATATCACCCATTGCCATTGTTTAGACTGCCGCCGTAGCAGCGGCGCGCCGTTCGTGACGTGGGCATCGTTCAGCCGGAGGTCCTTTAGGTTCACCAGCGGACAGCAGAGAGAACTGCGATGGGCTGGACGCTTGCGTTCTTTCTGCCCGGATTGTGGTACCCCACTGACGTTCCTGGCCGGACCGGATGCTGACGAAGTAGATGTCACCGTTTGCAGCTTCGACCAACCGACCACAGTGGCCCCGGCTGACCACACTTGGGTTGAGGACCAGTTGCCTTGGATTCATCTAGCGGATGACTTGCCAATTTATCGACAGAAGAGAGAAACCCATGGCTCCTAACGAGACATTTGCCGGGGTTATAGATTCGGCAGCATTAGCTTGAATTTTATCATCGACCCTTGAAACCGAACATGGCGTTGACAAAAGCGTAACTTCAACGCCATCAGTGAGACGATGACCTTCGGTGAAACGCGTCTTGTCCAATGGTGGGTGCGTCTGGTTGGTGCGATTCTGCTCTTGCTCCTGATTTTCCTGGCCTACGCACGTGTTGGCGCTGCCGGGTTCATTTGGGACGACGAATCGCATCTGACGCAAAATCCCTGTATCATCGGACCACTTGGTCTCGCCGATATCTGGACGAGCACGAGTGCATTTTACTACCCGCTCGTCCTTACGACGTTCTGGATTCTTCATCATTTTGTCGGGCTAAATCCCCTTCCCTATCACATCCTCAACGTCACATTTCATGCCGCACGTTGCATCCGGTGCTGGTGCAATCGGTCGCGTGGGTCACCGAAATGAAAAACACGCAGTCGGCCTTCTTCTACCTGCTTGCTATTTCCTGCTTTTTACAATCACGCGATCGTAAACGAAATTTTATCTTTTACTGGCTGACGATCTTCTTTTTCGTCGCCGCAATTACGAGCAAACCTTCCACCGTAATGCTGCCGCTGGTGCTGGCGCTTTGTCTGTGGTGGCGCGAAGGCGAAATCAAGCAGCGCGACCTGCGTTTATTGCTCCCTTTCGTTCTAATTTCGCTGCTGGCGAGCGGATGGACAATTTGGGAACAGAAATTTCACTCCCACGCTACCGGAGCGGATTGGGTGCAGACGCCTCTTCAGCGTGTTCTAATTTCAGCCGATGCCATCTGGTTCTATCTACTCAAGCTCATCTGGCCACATCCGCTCATTTTCATCTACCCGCGCTGGAACGTTGATCCATCGCGATGGTTTGCCTGGATCCCGTTAGTCGCGCTGCTTGTTGTCGCGACCGTTTTATTTATCAAACGCAACACCGCGTTGCGACCGGTTGCTTTCGCGTTCGCCTACTTTGTCATCACACTTTTTCCGGTGCTCGATTTTTTTGATGTTTATTTCTTTCGCTACAGCTTCGTCAGCGATCATTTCCAGTATCTCGCCAGCATGGGGCCACTGGCGTTGGCTGGCGCCGGAATTGTCACGGCGGTGGAAAAAATTGGGGTCCACCGGTTAGCGATCCAAGCAGTTTCGACCCTCGTTATCTTATCGATCCTTGGCGCACTCAGCTTTCATCAAAGCGCAAAGTATCACGACGTCATTACCCTTTACCAGGCCACGCTCGCACAAAACCCAGGATGCTGGATGGCAGAATATAATCTCGGGCTTGCCCTCAAAAATCAGGGCCAGCTCGACCAAGCGATTGCGCACTATCGCCGCGCTATCAATATCTGGCCGGATTATGTCGAAGCGCATTACAATCTGGGCGGCGCCTATATCGAAAAAGGAGAGTTCGATGAAGCACTGGCCGAATATCGGCGCGCGATCGAAATCCGCCCCGATGAAGCGGACTCACATAATAATTACGGCAGCGCGCTGCGTGAGCTCAAGCAATTCGACCAGGCCGAAATCGAATACAAACGCGCTCTTTCTCTACGACCGCAATACGTGGATGCGCGCTTGAATCTTGGCTCGCTTCTCCTGCAACGCGGCCGGATAGCCGAGGCCATCACAAACCTGGAAACTGCCAGGCGCCTGCAACCAAATGATGCCACCACCCATGTCACTCTCGCCCTCGCTTTGATGAAAAACGGGCAGGGAAGTAAAGCCGCCGCGGAATTTAACCATGCGCTTCAACTGGCGCCAGACAGAGTGAATGCGCTGAATGGCTTCGCCTGGTTGCTCGCGACCGCTGCGGACGATTCAGTGCGCGACGGTAAACGCGCTGTCCTGCTAGCCGAGCGAGCCAATGCGCTCGCGGGTGACAACGATCCAACGATTCTTCACACTTTGGCCGCCGCCTATGCTGAAGCGCGACGCTTTGACGAGGCACTACAAACCGCGCGTCGCGCGATGAAACTCGCGAGCCGGGCGGACAACAACGCGGTTTATAACG
>QHQU01000268.1 GCA_003219925.1 Verrucomicrobiota bacterium | reverse complement strand
GTTCGGCAACTCTCCCGACATTCGGCGCGAACTCATTCCCGGTTCGCTTCAGGTTTATCCGATCAAAGATTTCGGTGCGATTGAGATTGGGACGCACCGTTTTTGCCATAAAGAAAATGGCAAAGACGATTGCGGAAATTTTCCATTCGTGATGGTGTGGCGCAAAAGCGCCGATTCGTGGAAAGTTTCACGCGTCATCAGCTACGGACATTAGTGGGCTCGCGGGAACTCGCCCCTCCAGGGATTCAATAGTTTGGTTTTATCCCTCCCCCGTAAACGGCAAAAACTCTTCGCGCACGATCTTCCCGTTTTTCACTGTGTAAACGCCGACCTCGGACAGTTGAAATCGCTTTTTCGAGTTCTTCTCGGTCACATCAGCGTCGTACTGCACGACGAACCGGTCATGCGCGACGAATGGTCCTTTCGCGGTGAAGCTGTGAACCTCCATGGCATTGAGCCACCAATCTATTTTCCCGCGCACCTGATCGATGCCGCGTTTCTCCGCTGACTCTCCCTCGCTCGCGCTCGCTTCGACACTCACGATGTCTTTGTCATAAAGCGTATCGAGTGCCTTGTACCACGCTTGCTGACGAACCAATTCCACCACTTTCTCCGCAACTTCTTGAGTACTCATTTCTCCTCCTTCCAGAGTCACCATTAATCTCTGCAGAATCTTTCCAGTTTATTGAGAGCGCTCTTCCAGCCCTCAGTGTGACGATCGCGCGATTCTTCACTAGGCAGTTGTTCGTGCGTCAGCCGCACCTCGGTGCCACCGTCACAATCGGATAACTCCACCGTAACCACACTGTCCCGTTGCTTCCAATCCTCATCGTCTTCCCATCGCCAGGTGAAAACGATTTTTCTGTCCGGTTGCAACTCTCGGTATTCACCACGCATCGTCATCTCCTCGCCTTCAGAATTAGTCAGGTCCCAACAAAACTTCCCGCCCACACGCGCCTCCGCGACAATATTACGCGTCTGAACATTCTCCGGGCCGAACCATTCCCTTAATTGGACCGGATCGGTCCACGCAGCATAGATACGATCGCGCGGCGCCTTGATAACACGTTTGATCTCGAGAGACACTTTATCTGGTACTTTGGTAGTCATGATGTTTTGCTTTCTTCAACATATTGCTTCAGTGATGAACCAATAATCTCGGTCCACCCCTTCTCGAAGTTTGTCTTGGCGTATGCGGGAAGCTTCGGAAATGTCTCCAAACCGTCATGGGTAAGTTTGAGCCGCGTCTTGCCGCCATCAGTGAACAATTCAAACGTAACTAATGAATTACCTTCCTCACCTGCATATCGCCAGGTATAAGCAATTTTCTTTTGCGGGATCACCTCCGTGATCTTGCAAAGGTGGTGATACTTCGTGCCTTCGTGTTCGACGGTGAATTCAAATTCAAATCCCACCTCGGGCTTGAATTCCTTTAAATCGAAATACCAGACACGCATTTCATCTGCATTGGTCAGCGCCTTCCAAACCCGCGCCACCGGTGCGTTGAAGGTTCGTTCGATCGTAACCGCTTCTGTCACATCGGTCTTTGTAGTCATATTCTTTACGTTTTCTAATTAGGCCTGGTATTCATCGTGCCGGCGAACCCAAGACATAGTTGACTCCGGGTCTTCGTCACGTCCTTTTGGCACTAGATCAAGGAAATTGTAAGTGCCGACTAAAATGTCGAGGCCCCGGGCATAAGTCGAATAGGTGTGAAAGATGTCACCATCTTCGTCTTTGTAGAACACACTCAGCCCAGGGAGCTCGTCGCTCATGAATTCTGCCACCCTGTAGTTGTAATTCACCTTGTTCTTCTTCTCCTCTTCCTTTGTGAAGGAGACGTGATAGTCGAAATTGAAATTATTGCCGTGCGACGATACCCACTTGAAACGTCAACCCATGCGCTTTTTGTATGGCGCGAACTCGGATAGCGGCGCACGCGAAACGACAACCAAAGTTACGTCCCGATGCGGCAGGTGCCAATTCGCGCCGTCAAAATGATCGGCCAGATAGGAGCAGCTTTTGCAACCCTCTTCCCAGCCCGGACCGAACATGAAATGATAAACAATCAGTTGGCTGCGGCCCTCGAACAAATCAGCCAACGTCTCTTTTCCGTCTGGGCCATCAAACACATATTCCTTCTCGATCTTGACCATCGGGAGTTCGCGCCGAGCGGCGCTAAGCGCGTCGCGTTGGCGCGTGAACTCCTTTTCCCGCGTCCTCCAATTTCGTTTGTTTGATGTTTTCGATTGGCTCAAAAAAAATCTCGTCATCGTAAACGCCGTCAGGCCGCCGGTTTAACCCGCACCGCCAGCAATCGATGTCATGTTTGCGATATGTGCCAGATACATAGGTTTTCCCGGCTCATTCTCTTTGCGGTGGATACTTTTCAAACTTTGGCAACGCGGGATTCATGTGGTCCCATGGGTGCGCGTCTGATGTCCACACATCTACTTGCGGGTTGAACCAGCTGGGATCATCCAGGCTCGCAGTTCTGATCGCGACAAAGTGAGGGAACGCGTCGGGCTTGACTTGAATCGGCGAGCCGCATTCAGGGCAAAAGCCCCGATGGGTCTTGCCGCCCGCCTCACTGGGCGAGGCATGGAAACGCAGTGAGCCTTGCAAGAGCTTGAAAGCTTCGGTCGGCACGATCACGTAAGACGAAAACGGACCTCCGCTCGATCGTTGGCAATCTCGACAGTGACAGTGAAGCATCATCACCGGTTCTGCTGTGGATTCGTAGCGAATCGCGCCGCAAGCGCATCCGCCACGAAAGGGTATGTTTATTGCGGTCATAAAACGAGCTCCTTTTACGAGCGATGTGGTTCGTCGTGCCAGATCCACCACTCGTACGGCGGGGTCTGTGGATAACCCTCCGGCGAGTCCTCCCACTCCTCCTGGCGCCCGAGCGCAGTGATATCGAGGTAGTTCCAGGTGTTCCCCATTTGCTCGTCGCCGCGGTTGTTGATGAAGTAGGTTCGGAACACGCTGTCGCCGTCGCGGATGAACGCGTTCGTGCCATGCCACTCGTCCACGCCGAAGTCGGTGTCGAACTCGTCCGTCATGGTGTACCAGGGGATCAGCTCCCAACCCATCCGCGACTTCAAGCGCTCGATGTCCGCCTGCGGGGCGCGTGACGCGAACACGAGAGTGGTGTTGCGCGCGTTCAGATGGGCGGGATGAGCGACCTGATCGGCTAACAGGGAGCAGCCAATGCAGGCATGCTCGGGCCAGCCTTTCACGCCGGGCTCGAAGAAGGCGCGGTAAACGATCAGTTGACGCCGGCCATCGAACAGGTCGAGCAGGCTTGCCTTGCCCCTGGGCCCGTCGAACTCGTACTTCTTTTCCACGGCCAGCCACGGCATCCGCCGACGCTCGGCGGCTAGCGCGTCACGGGCGCGGGT
>QHQU01000267.1 GCA_003219925.1 Verrucomicrobiota bacterium | reverse complement strand
TTCTCGTTAGCCGTGGGGAATTGAATTTTGATTTAATTCCATTGCCGCATCCCAGCGGGGTCTCGCCCTGGCACAAAATTTCGCCGGGCCGCGAGTTGCTTGTTCGCGCGATGAAGAAGATCGCGCGTCATCCTGCGATGCGGTCGTTGCGCTAGGGCCGCGTGCTGCTGCTTCCCTTTGTCATCCCGAGCGCTAGTCGAGGGATCTCTAACTATTGTCTTGAAGAATGATTAGAGATGTCTCGACTTCGCTCGACATGACAAAAGGCGAACCATTGAGTGCCGATGCATTGGGCGTATCTAAGCGAAAATCCCGCTTTCCTGCGTCCGTGATCCGCCTTTGTTGCAACGATGTCGCAAAAACTTCGCGTCACGGTTTGGGGCGAGAATGTGCACGAGCACGAGGATCCGCTCGTCGCCAAAATCTATCCCGATGGAATGCATTGCACGATTGCCGATGCCATCGCGGAAGAGGGCAATTGCGAAGTGCGCACCGCGACGTTGCAGGACCCCGAACATGGATTAACGACCGGTGTTCTTGAAAATACCGATGTCCTGGTTTGGTGGGGCCACGCTGCCCACAGCAAAGTAGCGGACTCGGTCGTCGAGCGTATCCTGGCGCGGGTGTGGCAGGGAATGGGTTTCATCGCATTGCACTCGTCGCATTACTCGAAACCATTCATGCGGCTAATGGGCACAAGCTGCTCCCTTATCTGGCGCGAGGCCGGCGAAAAGGAGCGGCTCTGGGTTTGCAACCCGGCGCATCCGATCGCGCGCGGGATTGATCGCTATTTCGAAATCGAGAACGTCGAAATGTATGGCGAACCTTTCGCAGTGCCGACGCCCGACGCAAAATCTTTTACTTCCGTCCCGGCCACGAAGCCTATCCGATCTATTATAATAAGGACGTCCGGCTGGTTTTGCGCAATGCCGTTCGCTGGGCCGCAAGCGATGGCACAAAATGGATCGACAGTTGCCCGCAAATCTCCGCCAAAAACGCGCCCGAACCGCTTGAGATTAAAGGCCCCAAAATTCACAAAGAAGACGACGCAGGCTTCCGCTAATTCGCGCCGCATATCTTATGGAAGAAGAAAAAATACCAACCCGTGCCGATATTCCGGATTCCGACAAGTGGGATCTGACGCATTTGTTCTCGGATGTAGGCAAGTGGAATGAAGACGTAGAGTGGATTACGCGGACTTATCCGCGAATCACGGAATGGAAGGATCGCGTCGCCGAATCGCCGCAAACGCTGGCGAAGGTCCTCGAGTTTGAGAAGCAACTCGATCTGAAAATCGAGCGCGTTTATCACTTCGCTTCGCTGCAACTGGCGGAGGATAGCGCGAAGAACGATTACCTGTCGCGCATCGGACAGTTGCAGAACTTGATGACAAAGCTCGCGGAAGCTTCCGCGTTTGTTGTGCCCGAAATTCAGGCGATCGACGACGGACGCTGGGAGAAATTCATTGCTGATCCGATCCTAAAAGATTGGAAAATACCGCTCCACAAGATCCGCCGGATGCGTCCGCATGTTTTGAGCGAACGCGAGGAGCGTCTGCTCGCGCTGGGCGCCGCCGCCCTCGATGGTTATGACGACGCCTTTTCCCAGCTAACCAATGTGGACATGAAATTCGGCGTTCTCATCGACGGCGATGGCCGCGAGAAACCGCTCACCCAAAGCACCTACAGTTCGTTCTTGTTGAAACGTGATCGCGATCTGAGAGAACGCGCCTTCAACCAATTCTATGAGGAGTTTAAGGATCATCAGTTCACGCTCGCAGCCTCTCTCGGCTATTCGGTGAAGGCGGACGCGTTTCGCGCGCGCGCAAGAAACTTTCCGAGCGCTCTGGAAGCATCGTTGTTTAAAGATGACGTGCCGATTGCGGTCTATGACGGATTAATTAATGCAGTGCGAGAAGGGATTCCGCCGCTGCTCCGTTACTACGAGCTGAGACGGCGCGTCCTCGACCTCGATCAACTTCGTGCTTACGATACCTACGTCCCGTTAGTTCCCGAAATTGAAACGCATATCGGTTTCGATGATGCGATCAATAAAGTCATAAGTTCCCTGGCTCCTCTCGGCCAGGAATACACCCGCACGCTCGCCGATGGTTTGCGCGGTCGCTGGTGCGATCGTTACGAAACGAAGGGAAAACGCAGTGGCGCGTTTTCCTCCAGCAGCTACCAAGCCCCCCCTTACATCTTGATGAACTACAAGGAGGATGTGTTTGCGGATGTTTACACCCTGGCCCACGAGGCGGGGCATTCCATGCATACCTGGTTCTCCGCTAAATCGCAGCTCTTTCAAAACTACGATTACCCAATTTTCCTGGCTGAAGTTGCCAGTACCTTTAACGAGGAACTGCTCACCCATTTTCTGTTAGAAGAAACCAGCGACCCGAAAATGCGCGCTTACATTATCAACCGGCAAATCGACGACATTCGCGGCACGCTTTACCGGCAGACGATGTTCGCAGAGTTCGAGAAAGTGATTCATGCCATCGAGGAAGCCGGGGGCGCACTCACGCTCGAGGTGTTTAAAGGCGAGTATCGCAAATTGCTTGAGGCTTACGTCGGGAACGCCATGGCCATCGATCCTTCACTCGATCTCGAATGCCTGCGGATTCCGCATTTTTACCATGCCTTTTATGTCTACAAATACGCCACCGGATTGTCCGCCGCGGTGACTCTTTCCCAGCGCGTTCTTAGCGGCGAAGCCGGTGCGGTTGAAAAATATCTTGGCTTTCTCAAATCAGGCGGATCGAAATTCCCCCTCGAAACATTGCGCGACGCGGGAGTCGATATGAGGACGGCTGAGCCAATCAATCGCACGATCGCCCTATTTGAGAAGCGACTTAGCGAACTCGAGGCCCTTCTTTAGTTGGTTCTCTCTGAGAAGATGTCTAGTGAGCGTTAGTAGTGCTAAATAGCACGCGCCGCAGTTGAAACGACTAGGGACAGTGGCCTCTTTCTGGGAGCGCACGCGCCTCGCGTGCTGGCGATGGCGCCCTCGCCATCGCGAACTTTTCCTCTGCAGAACATTGCGGCGAGGCGCCGCAATGGACACGCGAGGGCGCGTGTGCTCCCCAGAGTCGCTTGCCGCGCAAACGCCCGATCAGGCTCCGCCTGCGGCGCCTCTCGAGTGCAGTGTACTATATAGGTACCGCGCGAAGATCCGCGCCGTCCACCTGCCGATCGCCGGGTGGCAGCGTGGTACAGCGGACACCGTTATGACAGTTACAGATTTTTTGGCAAGCGGATTGCTTATTC
>QHQU01000266.1 GCA_003219925.1 Verrucomicrobiota bacterium | reverse complement strand
AGGTACTATTTCACTCCGCTCACAGCGGTTCTTTTCACCTTTCCCTCGCGGTACTGGTTCACTATCGGTCGCCAATTAGTATTTAGACTTACGCCGTGGTCGGCGTGGCTTCATACGAAGTTTCACGTGCATCGTATTACTCAGGAAATCCCTAGGCGTGCTCCGGTTTTCGGTTACGGGCCTTTCACCCTCTATGGCGCAGCTTTCCAGAAGCTTCACCTAACCTTTGCACTACCACATCGGGCTCCTACAACCCCCAGCACTTTCAATCGACTTCGCTAATCTCAGCAGCTATTCGAACTAACAATTAGTTCGAACAGCTGAGACAGTTTTCAAATCAACTGAAAGTGCTGGGTTTAGTCTCTTCCGCTTTCGCTCGCCACTACTGACGGAATCGCATTCGCTTTCTTTTCCTCCGGTTACTGAGATGTTTCACTTCGCCGGGTGTCGCGATGCTTCTGCTATGAATTCACAGAAGCTCGAGCAGGTGTTACCCCACTCAGGTTATCCCATTCGGAAATCTACGGGTCAAAGCGTGTTTGCCGCTCTCCGTAGCTTATCGCAGCTTACCACGTCCTTCATCGCCTATTGGCACCAAGGCATCCATGATGCGCTCTTTGTAGCTTGATCAATCTGTTTCCATCGCAGCCGCAAGCAGCGGCTGGACAGAAGATTCTTTGATAACTGAAACTCTCTCGCTGCTCTTTAGCAGCGCCTTGATTTCAGACTCAGCTCTTAAAGTTGTACTTTCTTACTACCCTGTATGTAGATGTCAAAGAACCAGCCCTCACGTCCATTTTAGGCGACAAAAAAACTCAATCTTGTCTCCCCGACCCTCGATCCACGGCTTTCCGGGTATCGTTGCCGGGACAAAATTGAGTCCAATTTGCAGTCCCAAATGTACGTAGAACGATCTCCTGATTAGAGGAGTCCCCCGCATCAGCGGGATAAAAAAAATAACCCGAGCCAGCCTGGCGTCAACCGGATTTTCGCGATTTTTTTCCTCCGCCGCGTGCTCTTTCACAAATGCACACGGCTGAGGCACTCGCGAGCGACGAAAATCTCCTTTGTATGCCAAAGGAAAATAAAATTCGGCCGCCTCAGCACCAGCGAAGGCAACCTGGTCGTCAGTACAAAATGCGGCCGCAACCGCGCTCCGGTGCCCGCGAATATATTGGCTGCGGGAAACTGCGGGGTAAAATCGCGCTGATCACCGGCGGTGACAGCGGAATTGGCCGGGCCGTTGCAGTTCTGTTGGCGAAGGAAGGTGCGGACATCGCCGTCGTTTATTTCGACGAGCACCGGGATGCCAGGAAAACGAAGCGGCTGGTCGAAGCTGAAGGGCGCAAATGCCTGTTGCTCGCCGGCGACGTTGGTCGCGAAAAGTTTTGTAAAGATGCGGTTCAGCGAACCAGACGAGAACTCGGCAGCATCAACATCCTGGTCAACAACGCCGCGGAGCAACACCCGCAGGAGAGCATTACCAAGGTCACGGAGAAACAGCTCGAGCGAACTTTTCGCACTAACATCTTTTCGATGTTCTTCATGACCAAAGCCGCGATGCCTCATTTCAAGCACGGCGGAAATATCATCAACACAGCCTCAGTTACTGCATACCAGGGCAGTCCCGAGTTGCTGGATTATTCTTCAACAAAAGGCGCGATCGTCGCTTTCACTCGCTCCTTGTCTCAAGCTCTGGCGGAAAAGAAAATTCGGGTAAACGCCGTTGCGCCGGGGCCAATTTGGACGCCGTTGATTCCATCGACCTTCCCCGCCAAGGAAGTGGCGACATTTGGTTCGGATACACCGCTAGGCCGGGCCGGCGAGCCGGAAGAAGTCGCTACCTGTTTTGTATTTCTCGCTTCGGACGATTCCTCCTACATAACCGGTCAAGTGCTCCATCCGAACGGCGGCCGCGTTGTGAACGGATAGTCCGAGCCGGACCGTCATTTCCCGCTTCGCGCGATGTTTATATTCGCGTTAGAGTCGCGACCATGCAACGGAGTGATGGCCGCGCTCTTGATCAGATTCGCGCTATTAATTTCGAGCTCAACATTGCGCCGCATGCCAGTGGTTCAGTTCTCGTCGCGATGGGAAATACCCGCGTCATTTGCGGCGTAACGATCGAGGAAATCGTGCCGCGCTGGATGAAAGACCAGGGGGTCACTGGCGGCTGGCTCACAGCCGAGTATTCGATGCTGCCCTATTCCACGACGACACGGAAACAACGCGACATCGCCAAGGGGAGACTGGATGGCCGGAGCTCCGAAATTCAGCGACTGATCGGGCGTTCGTTGCGGAGCGTGATTGATTTGGAGAAGCTCGGCCCCCGCACGATGTGGATCGATTGCGATGTCTTGCAAGCGGACGGCGGCACGCGCACGGCTGCGATCACGGGCGCGAGTTTGGCAGTAACCGTTGCCTGGAAAAAGCTGCTGGAAGAAAAGAAGATTGCGTCCTCGCCGATGCGCAAGCTGATTGCGGCAGTAAGCGCCGGCATCGTTGATGGCAACGCAATGGTCGATCTTAACTACGAAGAGGACAAAGCCGCCGCCGTCGATTTGAATTTGGTCGCAACCGAAGATGGCGAATTTGTGGAAATTCAAGGGTCAGGCGAAGAAGCCACTTTTACACAGGGCCAGTTAGGGGAAATGCTGGCGCTCGGACATAAGGGAATCCGCGATTTGATCGCGGCGCAGCGGAACACGATCGCGTTGCTGACGGTTACGGCACCGACCTAATGGAGGAACGACCGCCGTGTCGTCTCAAATGTTTGGGACGGGACAGAGCCCGTCCATCCCCCACAATTATTTGCTCGCGTGCTCGATTTGATTTAATGCCAGACGCCAAATGCAACGCGCCTTGATCACCGGGATCACCGGCCAGGATGGAAGTTATCTGGCCGATCTGTTGCTGGAAA
>QHQU01000265.1 GCA_003219925.1 Verrucomicrobiota bacterium | reverse complement strand
TCCGCCGCAATTTTCTCGCGCGTCGCCGGATCGCGCAATCGTTTGAATAACGCTGGATAACCGCCATCCTCGGTCCATGGGGGCAGACAGGCGTCGAGTCCCGTTCCCGCTGCGGTGTAGGTGTACATGTTGGCCCTGATTTTGAGTCCTTCTTTTTGCGCCGCTTCAATCCGCCCCAGCAATTCATCTTCTTTCGGCCAGTTTTTTTGGCCGGCGGCTTTGATGTGGTAAACCTCCGCCGGAATCCCAGCTTCGCGGCTGATCCTGATTAATTCATTGAGTGCCTCGAGCAATTGGTTTCCCTCGCTGCGCATGTGGGAGATGTATTTGCCCTGGTATTTGGCGGCGACTTTACACAACTCGATGAGCTCTTCGGTTTTCGCATAAAATGCCGGCGGATAAATGAGCGACGTGCCAATCCCGAGGGCACCCGCTTCCATTTCCTTGCGCACGAGCTCGCGCATCTGATCGAGCTGCTCCGGCGTTGGTTGTTTGTCCTCCAATCCAATGACGTACTCGCGTACGGTGGTCGCGCCGAGGAAGGAAGCGACGTTGCACGAGATGCCGCGCTTTTCCAAATAATGCAGATACTCCGCCAGGGTGTTCCATTTGATCTCAAATTTGATGTCCGTTTGTTCGCGAACGAGCCGCGTTTTCATCCGATCATTTAACGGGCCCATCGATTCTCCTTCGCCCATGATTTCGGTGGTGACACCCTGACGAATTTCGCTTTGCGATCGCCCATCCTGAATGAGCGATTCGTTTGACCAGGAGAGCATGTTGATGAAACCGGGCGCAACGGCGAGACCGCGGGCATCAATTGTCTTCTTCGTGACTGCCGAGGCGAAGTCCCCTACGCCGACGATGCGATCACCGCGGATCGCGACATCCGCGACATGACCTTCCCCGCCGGTGCCATCGTAAACCGTTCCCCCTTTAATGATGACGTCGAAGGGCGCGTCAGCCGCAGCGATCTGTCCGCCGCCGACGATCACGGTAAAAAATAAATAGCCAAGCCAGGTTTGCATTCCGAGTTATCTCATAGATAACCTTTCCCGCCAGAGCGTTCCATTCAAAGAAGCGCTAGTAAATTTCGCTTCGCTTGTGCAACCCCGCGGGTGGCGACTTCTAAGTCGTCCAACCAAGCAAAATATAAACGCCGGCGACTTAGACGTCGCCGCTCCCCAGTCAGGCGATCTTGCTAGTAGGCTTGGGGAAGCGGGCCGACATTCTGCGGTTCACCCGGCAACGCCTGTTTCCTTTTCGCGTTCGTATCCACCATTACTTCCGAACTCGGGTTGGAGGAAATGCAGCCGGAAAGAGCGACCGCCAACAAACAGATCACTGCGATTTTAAACTTTCGATCCATCGCGAAACAATACCTTATTTGCGAACTGAGGAATTTTCCAGTCCGGGAAGGCGTGAGGATTCATGTTGCAGGAAAGCAAGCGAATGAAGCAACGCACAACAATCGGCAAAATTATGAGGAACCAGTCGCCTGGCTCCCGGTAAAATAACCGGCTCGTGCAAACGGTGGCCAAATTAGCCTAATTACTTTGCCGATTCCGTTAGCAAACGGACGAGTTCATCTTTCCACAACGCCGCGATGGTGTGGCTGCCGTGACCGCGCGTTTTCTCACTTAAGGGAATTACTAGGGCGCGGCCATGTGGGACGCGTTTGATTTCGCGCTCGAGAATTCTGAGTTCGGGCGGATTAATCAGGTCATCGGCGGAATTGATCGCGAGCAACGGTGCGCGAATTTTTTCCAGGTCTGGAGCGGGATCGTAATCGCGCGACGCTTCCAGCGCATAAAGCACATCGTTGGCATCATCGGCCTTCACGATATCGGCGACGAATTTATCCAGAACTTCATCCGTTTTCGCCAGGGTGGGGGCTTCTTTTTGTCGCAACAGTGGGTTGCTGCTCATGAACCAAAGCATTTCGGCGGCAGTGCGCAGACTCGGCGGTTGCGTTTTGTATTCGCCACCGCTCCATCCCGGATCATTGCGGATGGCATCGATGATGATGCGACGCCAGGCGCGGTTCCGCCCTGAAATTTGCGTGGGCAAACTTGCCAGCGGCATAAGCGCATCCATAAAATCGGGATGCGTTTCGCCCCAGAGCCAGGTGTGCATCCCGCCCATCGACGTCCCCATCACCAACCGCGCGTGATTCACCCCGAGCCCGTCAGTCAGTAATCGATATTGCGCGTCGACCATATCACGGTAGCCATAGCGCGGAAATTTCGCGCGCAAACCATCGCTCGGCTTGCTCGATTTGCCGTGACCAATTCCATCCGGCAAGACGATGAAGAATTTCG
>QHQU01000299.1 GCA_003219925.1 Verrucomicrobiota bacterium | reverse complement strand
GGCGCGAGCGCCGGAGGTGTTTTGCCAGAGAATGTCCTCCTGGCCATCGCCATTGAAATCACCCGAACCCACGATGCTCCAGGAGGTCGCCACCGATAGCAGGAAGATGCTGCTGCCAAAAGTGGTGCCGTTCATGAGCCAGAGGGCACGGGAACCGGAGGTATTTTGCCAGAGAATGTCTGCCTTGCCGTCACCGTTGAAATCGCTTTTCATGGCTCGCGGTGCTGAAGACACGATTTTGAAAACGCTGCCGTTGCCGATGTCGGTAATATAGAGCTCGCCATTCGCATCCTCGCCTAACGAGGAGGGGTGGCTGAGCGTAAAGCCGCCGACGCTCGTCGGAAACAGCTGCGAAGTAATCGTCTGGAAGTTCGAAACATTACTCCCGTCATAATCAAAGGAGAATATTTGCCCCGCGCTGTAATCCCCAAAAACATAGACCCCACGCAAATCTGGAATTCGGTTTCCGCGATAAACATAACCTCCAATGATTGTTTGACCGACCGAATGCGAATAATCAAATATCGGATCGATTGCGCCCGGCGGTGTAGGTGATCCAGGGAAGGCGGGATTTTGTATGCTCCCTTCGCGGACACGCCAGCCATAGTTTTCACCGCCACCGGCATTTGTTGCTTGTTGCACGTCGATCTCCTCGCGCGTGTCTTGTCCGACGTCCCCGATAAACATCCTGCCGGTCTGGCGGTCGAAGCTGTTCCGAAATGGATTGCGCAATCCGAACGCCCAGATTTCTCCGCGCGCACCGCTCATGCCGACGAATGGATTGTTCGATGGGATGGTGGCGGTCCCGGCCGCGGAATCAACATGAATGCGGAGCATTTTGCCGAGCAAGGTCGTGAGATTTTGCGCGTTGCCGTCCGGCTCGATGTGACCGGTTCCTTGATCGTTGCCAGCGCCGCCGTCTCCGGTTGCGATATACAGATTGTTTGCGTCGCCCGTTCGCGGACTGAAGCCGATCCATCCACCGTTGTGATTGGATTGCGGATGATCGAAGGTGATCAGGATTCTCTCGCTGTTTGGATCCGCAATGTCAGGATTGCCTCTGACCGAGAATTGCGAAACGTGCGTTACCCCGTTTCCGAAAGCGCCGCCGGGAACGGTGAAGTTGAGATAAAACTTTCCATTCGTCGCGTAATTCGGATCGAAGGCCATCCCAAGCAGACCCTGCTCGCCTCTGGTGTCAGTCAACCCGGTTAGGGTGAGGAACGCGGTCGAGTTGAGCGTGCCGGTGGCAAGATTCAGAATTCGAATTTCCCCGTTCTGCTGCACGATAAATAATCGTCCTGTATCTCCCGGCGGGGCCGTGACGAAAAGCGGCTGAGTCAAACCGGAAGCGACCCGCACCGCGTCGAGTCCCGGTGCCGTTGCTGCCTGCAGCCCTGACACCGAAATCGTCGCGAGAACCAAACAACAAATTGCTATTTTCATTATTGAACCCCTATGCTGCGAGCTGTGCGAGCAGCTTCCCCTGAATCCCATCGAATCCCCCCATTGCTGAAAACTACCACGATATCGTTTTTTCACAGCAGAGGCACCAACCGGCGCAAGATCCCGTCGGCATTCTTCTCGTAGAATGCCGACTTGCCGGTGGCGGCAATGGCTTCAATGACAGCTTCGGGACGAAGCCGTTCCTCCACTGGAATCTGGTCGAGCCTTGCTACCTCCGTGCTTTTGGAGAAGCGATGGAGCCTCCTATGGTCACGGCATCGAAGCTGGAGCAAGAGCATTTGCGCGAATTGGAAAGTCAGCGCCGGCATTTGAGTCGCTTGCTGGTGATGGAACAAAATCGTGGCGCTCGCTTGGCTGACTCCTCGGTGCGGGTATTAAATGGCAGCTTGATCAAACAACTCCAAAAGCAGATCGAGAAAATCGATCTGCTCATTAAAGAGCACATCGAAAGGTCGCAAGAGCTCTCGGCCCAAAGCACAGAAGCTAACGGCGATCAGTGGAGTGGGCGCGCGCACGGCTGCATTGCTTTTGGCCCAGATGCCGGAACTGGGACAACTCAATCGCAGAGAAGTCGCGGCCTTGGTCGGAGTCGCCCCCTTTAATCGCGACAGCGGCAA
>QHQU01000298.1 GCA_003219925.1 Verrucomicrobiota bacterium | reverse complement strand
TTAATACACCGTATAGAATTTCCGGCGGGAACTTCCGAATGCCCGCACCCAAGAGGCCGAGTCTCTTTCAAGGCGGGGCCGTACTTTTGCTTTTGCTCTGGGCGATGGCGATTGCGCCCGAGCCCCAACCCATCTCAATTTCTGCGGATGCATTGGTTCGGGCTACGACCATCGGCGACACCCTACTAATCAGCTTGTGCCTCGCCAAACACGTTGATCCAAACGGGCGCGACGCGCAGGGGCGGACGCCGTTGCTGATCGCGGCATCGCAGCAGGATTGGAAAACGGCCTGGCGGCTCATCGATGCAGGCGCGCTCGTCGATCTCGCCGATGAAAAAGGGTTCACGCCGCTGATGGCCGCCGCACTACGCGGCAATCTTGAAATATTCCGCGCTTTGCTAGCACGCTCAGTCAATCTGCAGGCCCAAGCTCGCCTAAAGGACGGTCGCGATCTGTTGGGAAACGCGCTTGATGGCGGCAACCCAAAGATCGTCCAGACTGTTACCGAGCGCTTACCGCGAATGCGGCAATGGACAACCAGTACGCAGCGGGCGCTTGACGCAGCTTTGCTGGCGGGAAACAAGGATCAAATTCGGCTGTTGCTCGGCAAAAATACCGAGCCGCCCACGCCCGCAGGCAAAAATGTGCCCCTGCTCGCCTACGCCGTTGTGCGAAGTGACACACCACTTTTCAGCACGCTGCTAGGGTGCGGAGCCGACCCCAACACACTTCTGCCGCCTCGCTCCGACAAAGATTTTCTGGCGCTGCTGCCCTCACAATCTCTCCGCCGCTATGTCGAAGAGGACAGGAACGTCACAGTGCTGATGCTCGCCGCGGGTCTTGGCCGCGAAAATTGCGTGCGGGCCCTGCTCGATGCGCGGGCCAACCGGAATCGCGCCACGAAGCGCTACGGTATGGTTGCGCTGGACGTTGCCGCCGAGACGGGCCAGTGGCGATGCACACAAATCCTTCTGGGGGGCGGCCCGTCGCCGGAGCAGCTGCGCCTCGAAATTTCTCTCGCTTCGCAAACCGTCGACCTTATTAAAGACGGCGTGCCGATATTCCGCACTGAATGTTCAACCGGGCGGCCAGGCTACTCCACGCGCACTGGTCATTTCGTAATCACCAACAAAGAGCGGAACCATCGGTCCACCATCTACAAAGTGGACATGCCATATTTCATGCGTCTGAGTTGTCTCGATTTCGGAATGCACGCAGGCGTAGTGCCGGACTATCCGGCATCGCACGGCTGCATTCGGCTGCCA
>QHQU01000297.1 GCA_003219925.1 Verrucomicrobiota bacterium | reverse complement strand
TGAGGGCCGGCAACGTAGTGACCGATAGACTGCTTCCGCCGCGACGAAAACCTGACCGGACTTATCGATATAAACGACCGAGCGCTGGAATTGTTCGCGCGGAATTTCTGGAAAACGGTCCGCGATTTCCTGATATGGTGCATACTCAACTTCGCCCGCGGTAATTTCGCGCCAGCGCTCAATCCAGCGTCGACAGAAATGACATTCGCCATCCCAAATCATGAGCGGTTTCGGTGGCGGGTTGGCAACGCGCATTTGGCTATTCATGAAATGAACGGCGGGTGAATCGCGCGCTCCGTCGCGCGATGCTACTCAAGCTCTTACTTGTCATTCCGAGCGCAGTCGAGGAATCTCTAACTAGTCAAGGACGGGTCGCGCTGTTTTTCACGCGTCGCTTGCGACTTGAGTATCACGACAGGACCTGGTCGCGCAGACAAATAGTTGGAGATCCTTCGACTTCGCTGTGCTCCGCTCAGGATGACAAAAGAGAGAATTTCCGCGCGCTCGGTCACGCGATGCTCAGCCGATAAGCTTGCGGCGTCAATGCGGCATGCCCGTCGCCTGATTTTCGGACCGCGCATGCACACGTTTTGTCATTCCGAGCGCAAGCGAGGGACCTCACCCATGGCCGTTGATCACACAAGCTAGATCGGGTTACCCAGACGCGGTGTGGGATCCCTCGGTCCGAGCCGGACTGGCGTTGTCTTCGCCACTCGGGATGACGTGCTGTGAGAACGCCAGGTCCGACTCGAAAAAACGAATTGTCAGTTGTGCCTAAGAGAACTCTGCCCAGACGGGGGCATGATCGGACGGATCATTGCCTTTGCGCATTTCGCGATCGATCCCCGCCGCGGTGCAACGTTCGGCCAATGATTCGCTGGCAAGAATCGCGTCGATGCGGAGTCCGCGATTTTTTTGAAACGCCAGCATCCGATAATCCCACCAACTAAAAAGACCGCCTTCGGCATGATGGATGCGAAGGGTATCGCGCAAACCGATTTGTTCGAGCGCGCCAAAAGCGGCGCGTTCTTCCTCAGAACACATAATGGCGCCGCGCCAAAGGCGGGGATCATGCACATCACGATCTTCCGGCGCGACATTGAAATCTCCGCATACAATTAGGTGAGGAAAAGATTTCTGCGCCTCCGCGATGCAATCGCGCAGTTGAGCGAACCATTGCAATTTGTAATTGAACGCAGCCGAGCCGACCGCCTGTCCGTTAGGTGCGTAAATGGAAAAAACGCGCACGTCCTTGATCGTTGCCGCGATCACTCGTGCCTGCGGATCTTCGCTTTCGTCGCACAACGCGGCCTGGCGTTCTCGCAGCTCGTGCCGGGAAAGAATCGCCACGCCGTTGTAAGATTTCTGGCCGTGAAAGACGCAGCGATAGCTTGCCGCTGCGAGTGCCAGTTCGGGAAATTGATCATCGCTGCACTTTGTTTCCTGCAAGCAAACGGCATCCGGCTCTTTTTTCGCCAACCAATCAAGCAGGCGTTGCTGGCGCTTGCGCAGCGAGTTGATATTCCAGGACGCGATTTTCATCCCATTTGACTGTCATTCCGAGCGCAGTCGAGGAATCCCGCGCAAGCTTCAAGGTAACATTGCGGGATCCCTCGACTTGCGCTCGGGATGACGCGAGTTGCCATCACAATTCGTAGGTCACGCCCGGAGTGGGCACAACCACATCGGAACTCGGTAGTTGTGCGGACAACTGCGCCCGCATCCATTCCACTGCTGGCGGATCGCCGTGTACGAGCAGAATTTTCTTCGGCCCGACTTTTGCCGCGTAGGCAATGAGCGATTCGCGCGAGGCATGCGCGCTAAATTGAAATTGCTCGATGTGACAGCGCAAAGTTTGCGGCGGTTCGTCAGGATCGAGCGAAATGCTGTCGCCGCTTTTGGCGGAGCGCAAAATTCCCCCGGGTGATTCCGGGTCAGCGTAG
>QHQU01000296.1 GCA_003219925.1 Verrucomicrobiota bacterium | reverse complement strand
TCACGCTGCCGCGTCATTACGTTCACGGAATTATGGAGAAGAAGAGATCCAATTTCGCTGGTCGCTTCCGTCATGAAAACGCGCGCGTGCGGCTGGTGGCGCATCAATACCGGGAGCGTTCCGATGTGATCCTGATGCGCATGAGTGATAAGAATGGCGTCGATTGTTTGGCCCTCGATGGGCTTCCAATTTGGCAGCGCATTCTCGCCCGCATCTTTGGGATGCATCCCGCAATCGAGAATCAACCGCCTGCCTCCCGCCTCGAAATAGTAAGAGTTCGCGCCGATCTCCGTATGACGGGTGAGATTGATGAACTTCATGCCGCTGAACTACTTTTACTCTTCCTCTTATCCTTAATCCTAATCCTATTCATATTCGAAAGATCGGACTAACGATAAGATCAAGAGTAGGAAGAAGAGGAAGGAAGCGCAGGCAGGCGCGACCGACTCAATCGTCCCTAGCTAAGCAATTCCTCAAAAATCCGCATCCAGTTTCGGAAAAGAATTTTTTCGATTTGCCCGTCGTTGAATCCGCGTTCGATCAACTTGGCAGTCAAATTTCGAGCCTGGCCGTGATGCAAAAGATCGGGAATGAAGTGCACATTAGGAAACTTTTGGTGAAACTTCACCCGTTCGTCTTCCGACCAGCGCCGGTAAATGAATTCGAAGAAATCGAAACCGATACCAACGCTGTCGATGCCGATCAGGTCTATGACGTAGGCGACGTGATCGACATAGCGATCGAGGGTTGAATCTTCTTTTTTTGGACTAACAAGAACAGAATTGATTCCGATCACGCCGCCGCGCGCGCCCACCATTTTAATTTGCTCGTCGCTGATGTTGCGCTCGACGTCGTAGTACTTGCGCGCGTTGGTGTGCGAAACAATCACCGGTCGGGTGGTGTTTTCCAAAATGTCGTCGAAGCCGGTCGCGTTGATGTGCGCAAGATCGAGAATCACGCCGACTCGTTCGCATTCCCGGACCAGCTCACATCCGAAGGCCGTCAGTCCTTTGGGCGACGATCCGCTGGGTGCGAAAACCCCGCCGCTGCCGGTGGCATTGCTGCGCGCATGGGTAAGACCGATGACACGTAGCCCCAATTCGTAGAAAATGTAGAGCAAATTAAGATCGGTCCCGATCGGCTCGGCCCCCTCCATCGTAATTAGAAGCCCGATTTTCCCCTGCTCGCGTGCGTTTTTGATCTCCGCGTAGGATCGGCAAATCGTGAATCGATCACAGCGCTCGACCTCGACACAGATTCGCGCCACCTGCCCGAGCGCTACCTCCAAGGCTTTGTCCGGTATATATTGATCTTCGATGTAAATGCCGGCCGCTGCCGTCCCGATATCGCCCGCTTCAAATTCCGGGAGAAAATCGCTCGCCAGGACATTTTTGCGGTCGCGGTTGTCGTACAAGAACATGGGCAAATCGAAATGCAGATCGACTATGCCCTGGCCGTGCAGGCGCGTGATTCGCTCTTCCGTCGATTCTGACGAAGGACTCATTTGCTTTCAGGACAGTCTAACAGATGACCGCGAGTAATTCTCGTTCCAGTGTTGACGGGGTCTCTGGCGGGATTCTGGGGAGCGCACGCGCCTCGCGTGCTCGTTGCGGCGCCTCGCCGCAATGAACTTGGCTTAGTGTAAACCTGTCCGTAATTACCTTGCCAAAGAAGAGAAAGTTCGCGCTGGCGAGGGCGCCAGCGCCAGCACGCGAGGCGCGTGCGCTCCCCAGAAGCTGACTGGGCTGCGCGGCCAATTTTAATGTCCGTGTAAACTAGGGGGCGGGCGGTGAGACTGCGATTTCGGTTGCTTCCGCTCGATGTTTTGGCCGCTTCCAAACGAAGGCGAGGAGACCGAGTAACCAGGCTGTTCCCAAGGGAACAAGCCCGGGAACCCAAATTGTGTAGCGCGCCATTACGGTGAAGGCGATCAGGCAATAGGCCGCGGTGAAAGCGATCAGACCGAGAACGAGGTCGATCCGCGAGGCCCGGACCGCGCGCGAAGCGAGCAGCGCGATGAACAAGACCACTGCGCCGTCAAAGAGCAGGCTGACGCGACGGACAAAATGGTTGGATTGCAAGGTAGCGATGGTAGCAGCGAAAACGTCGGCCGGTGCGAGTAGATTTGAAGGGGTGCGCGCCAGAATCAAATCCTCGTGCAGGCTTTCCAATGCGGGGTTCTTTTGTCGTTGCTGCGCGAGCAAGAGCAACTCATTCAACGCGAAACGACGTCCGAGTTTCGACCAATTTGGATTCACCATCAGCGTGCCATCCCAGTTGATTGGAATTTTGTGACCGCCTGGCAGCGCGATGTGGGAACCGATCTCGATTTGCACTTCGCTCATTGGAATGCGCGCCCAGGTCAGGAAGGCTTGCAGAGCAAAGGCTGGGATAACTTCGCCACGATAATTAAAAAGCAACGGCACGCGCGTTGTCGCTTCATCCGGCAAGTTGACGTAACCGATTGTGGAAATCAGTCGCAAATCCTCGTCGGGTTGACGCTGAATCCCGGTGAAAGTGGGGAGATCTCCGCGCCGCCCGCTCACATGGGGGAAGCCCGGTATTTCCGCTGGTGGCGCATCCGGGTCGGGCGTCGACGTTAGCTCCGCCGAGAGCAGCAGCTTCGGGACCCGCATTGCCTGATCGAGAAAAACCTGTTCCTGGTTCTTGTCGCGCTCGCGCCATTTCAAGGGTGGTTCAACTGCAACCACGGTCGGCTTGAATTCGAGAATGCCCTGGAAAAAGAGCGCGAACTCGAGCGGTGAGACCGCACCGGCGCTACTACGCGACTCTGGAGAATTGACCGGCGCCTGTTGATTAGGCTGCGTTTCAGCAGTCGGGCCGCCGCCGATTTCGACTACCGTCAATGGCGCATGATCACCGGATGCAGGAGTATTTCGCAACAGCCAATCGAGAAAAAATGCGTCGGCCTTATCCACGTAGGGATCGCGGGCCAGCAGCAAAGCCGCTAGCACAACTACGACGGCGAGAAGAAGACGCTGCATCGGGCGCGAAATTAGAAATGGCGCGATGCAAAAACAAACTTAATCGCGCAGGATTCCATCCTTTGTCATGTCGAGCGAAATCGAGCTGCCAACGCTTGAACCCCTGGACTGAGTCAGAAAATATGCGACTCCGGCTCGGACCGAGACATGTCTAAGTATCATCCGCTGAAAAATTAGAGATTCCTCGACTTCGCTCGGAATGACAAGAGGGCGGAAAATCTGCGGTGGAGTATATCGCTACCCCGTTCAGTGCCCCCTTTTGTCATGTCGAGCGCAGTCGAGACATCTCTAACTATTTTCCGAGGATCTCCGGCGCGAGATCCTTCCAGCGTGGGTTGAGCGTTGCAATCAATGCCACTTTCTTCGATCGCGACCATTTCTTGAGCTGCTTTTCGCGTGCGATTGCATCCTGCACATTTGTGCAGTGCTCGTAATAGACCAGTTTCTTACAGCGGTAATCCGCAGCGAAACCTGGAATTTCTCCGACACGATGTTCGGTCATCCTGCGCGCTAAATCATTGGTCATGCCAATGTAGAGAACGCTGCCATGCTCATTGGTGACAATGTAGATCCAGAAGTTATAGTCTCGTAGCATCGAAAATAGTTAGAGATTCCTCGACTCCGCTCGGAATGACAAAAAGGGGCGGAGAATTCGCTGTGAAGGATATCGCGATCCCGTTCAGTGCGCCCTTTTTGTCATGTCGAGCGAAGTCGAGACATCTCTTACCATTTTTGTCCAGGCAAGATCGAGAAACCCCCTTTTCGAGATTAGAGATTCCTTGACTCCGCTCGGAATGACAAAGATGTGCCAGCGATCGGCGGAACGACAGCCCACTTCATCCACAATGAGCGAAGAATGACTTTTTATCGATACGCTCTAAGATGCCTTTTCACTGATGAAACGATTCGATATTTCCGTCCTCATGACCGATGAGCTGCGCGCGTTTCTGCAGGGCGCGCACCCGGATCCGTTTCGCATCCTCGGGCCGCATCGATTGCGCGACGATGTCTTGGTCCGCGTTTTTCGTCCCGACGCCCGCGAGGTTTCGATCAAACTCGACAACAATGGTTCCGTTATTCCAGCGGAGAAAATTCAGGGCGACGGCCTTTTTCAAGCCACTCTCGAGAAATGCCCGCGTGATGTTCCTTACACCCTGAAAATCAGACGGTGGGATGGCAGTGAACAGATCACCCGTGACCCTTATTCCTATGGCGTGATCATGGGCGAAGTGGACATTCATCTTTTCGCCGAAGGCCAGCATTGGCGCCTTTACGACAAATTCGGCGCGCATCTTCGCAAGATCGGTGACGACACCGGCGTTT
>QHQU01000277.1 GCA_003219925.1 Verrucomicrobiota bacterium | reverse complement strand
CCCTGATGCGCCGCCGTGTCAATTCCACGCGCGAGTCCACTAATGACTGTCAAACCGGCGTAGGCCAACTGATAAGAAAGTTTCTTAGCCGATTCGGTCCCGTAGTGAGTCGTCCGACGTGAGCCAATAATGCCAATGGCATGCTGATCGCGTTCCTGCACCTCGCCCCAGACGTAAAGCACGATGGGCGGCGAATGAATTTCGCGCAACGACTTTGGATACTGCGGAGACCCTTGCGTAATCGCGCTCGCACCAAAATCGGAAATTCTCTTTAACTCCGCACTCAGATCGACAATCGACTCCCAATTCAAAATCTGTTCCGCGACTTCGTTGCCGATTCCTTCGATTCTGCGCAGTTCATCACGCCTCGCCATAAGAACGCGCTCCGGTTGACGAAACACTTCGAGGAGCTTGCGCAACCGAACCGGCCCCATCGTCGGCAACATGTTAAGCGCGATACAGGCTTCGGTGGAATTCATTTCGAGCTCTGGGCTGATACGCTAATACAGATGACTGACCAACACGGTTGACTTGTAGAGGCGCTCGTGCCAGGCGCCTATTACTTCGATTTCGGTGCTTGATACAAGCACCGCTACAACGTCGCCCGCAGCGGACTAAAATGGAATTTCGTCTTCGTCAGCCTCGGCAGCCGCAGCGGATTTCGGCGGTGCGACTGGTTTGCCGGCGCGTCCAGCGCGATCACCTTCATCGCCGCCATTAGCAGCGCCGCCACCGCGGGGACTTCCCAGCATCTGCATCGTTTCGCCGATCACTTTTAGCTTGCTCCGCTTTTGTCCGGACTGTTTGTCGTCCCAGGTGTCGAGCTGGAGCCGGCCCTCAATAAAAACCGGCCGCCCTTTTTTTAGATACTCACCGGCGACTTCCGCCGTGCGTCCCCAGAAAGTGACATCCACAAACGTCACCTCCTCGCGCTTCTCGCCGTTTTCCAATGTGTATTGCCGATTCACCGCAATTCCAAGATCCGCCACGGCGCTCCCCTTTGGCGTATAACGCACTTCGGGATCGCGGGTCAGATTTCCAAGCAGAATGACTTTATTAAAACTGGCCATGCCTCGTTTTAGCGAAGTTATTGTTCGGCCGCGACCTTTTTCGGAGTCTTTTCCACCTTTTCACTTTTTGGCTTCAGCCGTTGAAAATGCTGGCGATAAACCTCGGGATCGAGTTTGAATTTCGCCCGCAATTTCGCAATCAGCTGCGGATCGGCATTGAAAACGAAATTCACATAGTATCCCGCGTCCAATTCGCCGGCAGCGTAAGAAAATTGCCGTTTATCCATCTTTTGCACTTGCTCGATCTTCGCCCCTTCTTTTTCAAACTCTGATTCCAGCCGGTCGACCACCTCTTTCAGCGTGTCGTCTTTCCCTTGAGTATTGAGCACGAGCAGCGCTTCGTAACGATTCGTCATGGTTCTTGAATTTTGTTGAACGTGTTCATCGCGGAAACGACACCATTGTCAACGGCGCATTTGATCGCTTCAACACCGCGTTCGATCGCCGATTTCACCAGCAGTCGTTCTTCTTCGAAAAACCGGCCCAGCACGTAATCGACCCCGCCGTCGTGGGGCGCTGCGCCAATTCCGATGCGCAGCCGTGGAATTTCTTCCGTTCCAAATTGCATGATAATTGACTCCAATCCGTTATGGCCGCCGGTGCCGCCGCTGGGCCGAATCCGAATGCGGCCCAGCGGCAGGGCCAGATCATCCAGAACCACGAGAATTTCCGGGGTCGCAATCTTGTAGAACTGCGCGATAGCGACAAGGGGGTACCCACTGCGATTCATAAAACTCATCGGCTTCGCCAACAAAGTATCGTCGTGTTTTGACGTGAGCGCGTCCCACCTGGTCGATTTCTCCCAGATTGATCCAAACTGCGCCGCAAGATGATCCACCACCACGAAACCGATGTTATGGCGCGTGCCCGCATATTCTGGTCCGGGATTCCCCAGACCAGCGACCAAACGAATCTTACTAGGATTAGTTTCGCCCAACGGCATTAGATTCGGCATCGTGCGACGAAGCGCTCGATCCACCAGCAGAATGCAAAACTATTTCTTGGCCTCTTTTTCCTTGGCTGCCGGAGGGGCTGTTTTCGCTGCCCCGGTCGCCGCGGGCGGCGCTGCTTCGCCTTCCTCTTTCTTTTCCTTGATCACTTCCGGACCTGCCGCCGTTTCGGCGACCGCCGCTACCGGTTCTTCTTCAACGACCGGGGCCAGGACGGAGAACGCGGTAAGGTCGACTGGCGTTTTTGCAGTTACACCGTCAGGAAGCTTGATGTCACGAACGTGAATCGAATCGCCAATATTTAACGCGGAAACGTCCACTGTAATCT
>QHQU01000276.1 GCA_003219925.1 Verrucomicrobiota bacterium | reverse complement strand
AGACCATCGCCAACCTTCACCAGAACAAAATTCGCGGCGCTGGGAACGAACGAAAGTTTCATCGCGCGAAATTCTTTCTCGAAAAAGGCGCGCCCTTCGTCGACCAACCTTTTTGTTTCGCGCTGATGATCTTCGTCGGCCAGCGCAGCAAGCGCGGCGACCTGACCGATACCGCTGACATTGAAGGGTTGTCTGGTTTTGTGCATCACCTCGATCAATTCCGGCGGGGCGATGCCATAGCCAACGCGCAAACTCGCCAGTCCATGAATTTTCGAAAAGGTGCGGAGCGTGACCACGTTTCGCCCGTCGTGCACGTAGCGAAGTGTGTCAGGCATGCGATCGACAAACTCGTAATAGGCTTCGTCGAAAACGACCACAACCGCCGGCGGCACACGCGTCATGAAGTGCTCGATCGCATCGGCCGATAAAAGTGTGCCGGTTGGGTTATTGGGATTGACGATGAAAATCAGCTCGCTGCGGTCGGTGATGGCATCGAGGATGGCATCGAGATCGTGACCGTAATCGCGGCTCGGTGCTTCAATCGTCTGCGCGCCGAAAACGCGGGCGATGATCTTGTAAGCAACGAAGGCGTGCTCGGAAGTGACGATGGCATCGCCGCGTTCCAGGAAAGCATGCGCGAGCAACTCGATGATTTCGTTCGAGCCGTTGCCGAGGAGGATGTGATCGGGCGTGACGTTGAGTTTTTGGGCAATGGCGTTGCGCAAGTAAAAGGCGCCGCCGTCGGGATAGAGGTGTGCGTTTTCGATCGCGTCGCGCATGGCTTCGATTGCCTTCGGAGAAGGGCCAAGCGGATTTTCATTCGAGGCCAGCTTGATGATCTCGGACGGCTTGCAGCCCAGTTCGCGCGCGGTTTCTTCGATTGGTTTGCCCGGCTGATAAACCGCGAGATCGCGCAGCTGCGGATTGGCCCGGTCCCAGATTGATTCCACCGGCGCAGCTTAAACGAAAATGTTCGCGGGAAAAGACTCGCGACGACAAGCGTTCTCCGCCAACGTCGCGCCATGCACAGTTTTCATTTGATTGCCGATGCAGCAATCGCTGGAGTTACAGTCAATGGCTGGAAAATTCTTGGCTGGAGCGGCAACCTTGTTTTCGGTGCCCGCTTTATCATTCAGTGGATCGCATCGGAACGGGCCCGCAAGAGCGTTATTCCGGTTGGTTTTTGGGAATGCAGCGCAATCGGCTCGATCCTGCTGCTGATTTACTTCGCGTTTTACCGCCACGATTCGGTCGGAGTGTTGAGCGCATTGTTTCCCCTGCCGGTTTACCTGCGAAATCTTTATTTCCGCTATACTCACCATCACCCGAAACATCCGGGGAACGAGCCACGCCCGCCAGACTAAGTCCGAGCCGGACTGGCGGTACATGCGGGCAAGATGCCCACAGGCCCGACAGCTAAGATGCCTGTGCTGCTTCCACTCGCTTTTCCTGCTTCAGCGCTTCAACTCTTCAAAATGCCCGTCCGGCATCGGACCTCGGACTCACTCCAGCGCATAGAGGAAACCATCCGTGCTGCCAAAATAGACGACTCCGTTTGCCACGAGCGGTGACGAAAAGATCGCGCCGATGGCAAATTGTCGATCGGCCGATACGACTGGTGCTTCTCGCCAGTTATCGAAGAAGAAAAGCGGCACGTTGAATCTTCGCTCCGCGGTCAGAACCCAGTTTGCGTTTTGCTTGGACGCCTCGGTCTGAAATTCCCAAAGTAACTCGCCGGAGTTACGGTCGCGCGCTTCCAGGGTCCCGTTCAGGACGCCGATAAAGACGACATCGTTCGTGACCGCGGGCGACGAGAACATAAACGCTTTGTCCTCCAGTTTCAGAATGGGTTTGCCGGTCCCCGCTTCCACCACGTGATAGAGACTGGAATCGGAAGTGGCAAAATAGACCTTCCCATCCATCACGGCCGGGGAAGTGATGACCCAGCTTAGCGCATTATCGAATTTCCACTTTTCTTTGCCCGTCATGGCGTCGAGCGCGTAAAGCTGGGCGTCGCGACAGCCGCTATAGACCACGCCATCAACTACTGCGGGCGAGGATTGGAACCCAACCTGATTGTGAACAAGCGGATCCTCGCCGGCATGATAGCGCCACTTCTCTTTTCCGTTCCCAACATCAACCGCGTAGAAATAACTGTCCCAGCTCCCGACATAGGCGATGCCATTCGCGATCGCGGGAGATGCATGCACGACGTCGCCGGTCCTGAATTTCCAGCGCAGCGCGCCTGAGTTAGCGTCCAGCGAATAGAGATTTCCATCGCCGCTGCCGAAGTAAAC
>QHQU01000314.1 GCA_003219925.1 Verrucomicrobiota bacterium | reverse complement strand
AGCACATTTAAAAAGCCGTGCATTTTCGTCTGCACCTCATCGCGAAACATGCGGAGCGGATGATGCAAGCCCGCGGTGAACTTGATCGGAACCTGGTGCGTGACCGGCGTGACCAGTGCCTGCGCGATCTGCGCCGAAGTTGGAAACGCATCAGAAGTCACGCCACCGGTGCGTAATTTGTAGCCGAACGTCGGCGAATCAGCATTGGAATTGAGTTCGGCAACCAACGCGATGGTTTGTTCTGCTCTGCTCGACGGGGCTTCCCAGAAAGTCGGCAAAGATCCGAGAGTCGATCTCGCTTCACTTAGCAACTGCGAATCCGCATCGTCAGGCAGAAACATTTCGAGCTGGCTGACCGACACAAGATCAACATTGTGCACGGACAACGAACGAATCGCCGCATCGGTCTTCGCCAGAGCGGCACGAAAAGCAGCTGCGTTTTCAGTTTTTGGCCCGAGCGCGGAAACATGCAGCGGGTGAAGCGGATCAAACTCCGTCAGCAATTGTTTGGCGGCGCCAAACTGTTGGACCGGGAGGACGAATGCACTCAGCATCCACGCATCGGTGGAGCGCAAATATTGCGCTTGATTCTTGAGCGCCGGCTCGAGCTCGAGCTGGCACGGCGGAAACATTCCGGCGTAATCAATCGAGCGCGCGAGCAAGGCGCGCAATGAAGCGGCGAGTTTCGCCATCGGCTGCGTTACGGGAACAAACCGCGCGTTCTTTTTGCTTTCATCACCCGCTCCACGCCGGTCGCCATCGCCGACATACGATGTGAAATCTTGTGCGCTTTTGCGCGCCGGATCACCTGGGTAAAGGAATGCTCCAGGATGCGGAAAAGTTTGTCGGTCACTTCCGTTTCGCTCCACATGAAAGCCTGAAGGCCTTGCACCCATTCGAAATAGGAAACGATCACCCCACCAGCGTTGCACAAAATATCTGGAATAACGAAAACTTGGTCCCAGCGTTGATCGAGAATTTTATCCGCTTCCGGCGTCGTCGGCCCGTTCGCGCCTTCAGCCAGAATGCGACACTGTAGTTTGCCGGCATTTTTTTCCGTGATCACGCGATCGACCGCACACGGCGCCAGGACGTCGCATTTCTGCACCAGCAATTCTTTAGGATCGATCCGATCGCCTTGGTCGAACGCGCGTAAATTTCCTTTTTTCAAAACGTGCTGTTCCGCTGCTTTCACGTCAATGCCTTTGGGATTGTAAAGGGCAACGGTCGCGTCGCTGATACCCACGACTTTGATTCCAGTCTTCAACGCGAGCGATAATGCCGCGACCGACCCGACATTGCCGAACCCCTGGATGATCGCGGTGCACTCGGTCGGATCCATCTTCAACATATCCATCGCGCGCTCGATCAGATAAACAACGCCGCGTCCGGTGGATTCGCGGCGTCCTTCAGTGCCACCGATCGAAACCGGTTTGCCAGTGACGATTTCGCTCACCGCATAACCCTGATACACCGAATAAGTATCCATGAACCACGCCATCACCTGCTCGTTCGTTCCCATGTCCGGTCCCATGATGTCAGTGTGCGGCCCGACGAACGGAATCATTTCCTGCATGTAACGGCGCGAGACTGCCTCCAATTCGCTGCGCGAAAGTTTCGTCGGATCACAGGCGATTCCCCCTTTTGCCCCGCCGTAGGGCAAACCGTTGAGCGCGCACTTCCAGCTCATCCACATTGCCAAAGCGGCCGTCTCCCCCATCGAGAGATCGGGCGCGAAGCGGGTGCCTCCTTTGGTTGGACCAAGCGTGAGGTGGTGTTGCACGCGGTACCCTTGAAAAGTTTTGGTGCTGCCGTCGTCCATGTGCACCGGCAGAGTCACGGCAATGGCGCGCTTCGGCAGCATTAACCGTTCACGATGGTTTTGATCGATTTCGAGGTAATCGGCGATGATGCGAAATTGCTCGCACGCCATTTTGAAAACGTCGTCTTGATAGATGCCCAGCGCAGAACTCATAGGTTTGGAGGCGCCGAAAAAGGCGCACCGAAGTCTGGTATTTGCGCTTGCTGCCCCGTGTCGTCAAATCGAATCCGCGGCCGGGATTCGGACCAGCGTCGGTAGGGGCATAGGCTTCCAGCCTGTGGGGGCAGCCAGGCATCTTGCCTGGCCGTTGGGGTTAGACCGTTTGGGCGAAAAGTTTGGCAACCGAGGAGCGCGCCGCCTAGATTGCGCTGGTTATGAAAGATTGGCGTAAAGTTCGCGTGGAAACGCTCGCCGTACATGCCGGGCATGAGATCGATCCGGCGACCGGGGCAGCGGTGGCGCCGATTCATCTCTCCACCACTTTCGAGCGCGATGTCGAAGGAACGTATGCGCGCGGGTTCATGTACACGCGCAATGACAATCCAAATCGCAAAGCGCTGGAGGAAGGCGTGAGCTCGCTAGAAGGCGGCGCCGCGGCGGCAGCCTTTGGCAGCGGCATGGCGGCGGCAATGGGTTTGCTTGCCGCACTCGCACCCGGCGATCACGTTCTCGCCCACGTCGATGCCTATTACGGCACCAGCCGATTGCTGCGTGATCTCTTTTTGCGCTGGAAACTGGAAGCGGACTTCGCCGACATGAGCGACCTGCCGTCGGTGAAAAAAGCGTTGCGGCCAAATACAAAGCTGGTGTGGAT
>QHQU01000313.1 GCA_003219925.1 Verrucomicrobiota bacterium | reverse complement strand
CATCGTGAGAAAAAATGCGATGACGAGACTGCCGGCGAGCGTTGCCTCAAACACGCCAGCCAACAGGGCACAGGCCGTGCCGGCGCCGACCGTCGCCAGAAGCCATGGAAAGCGATAGCGAAACGCGCGCCAGGGCGACGCCCCGCGAAGTTGGGCCAGACGAACACCGAGTGCCTCGAAAATATCGTCGCTGCTGAAAGCCGGCACCGGATGCGCACGTTCTTCGCGATCTCCTGCTTCGAGCATTTCTTCAGCGAAAAGACTTACATCGACGACGCCGACCACCCGGCGCCGCTCGTCCACGACCGGAAACGCGAAGAATTTGTAGAGGACGAAAAATTCGCACGCCTCCAGTACAGTTGCGGTCGCTGGAATGGCGACCACGCGCCTGACCATGATTTCTTCCAACCGCGCTTCCAGCGCGGCTGTCAGCAGGCGCCGTGTCGGCAAAACTCCAACGAGACGTTTCTCGGAATCGATCGCGAAAAAGTAGATCACCCGTTCTCCTACGCCTTCGCGCCGGATGCGATCGAGCGCCTCGGCGACACTCATGTTCGCATCGAGCAACGGAAAATCTTTGCGCGCGTGATCAACAATCAGCGAGTTGAAATCCGGACTGCCGATCGCGTCATTCATCCGTTTACTTGTAGCACAAGCGCTACGCTCGTGTTGAGCCACGAATCGGATTTCGAGCTACGTTCCTACGCGATGCACAATGCCTTTGTTGCGCAACGTTTCGGAAGCCTCGCTGAAGTAATCGCGCACGTCGCTTTGCGAGCGAATCCAATCAAGATAGCGATCAATGCCCTCCGCTAGATCGACCTGCGGGGCATAACCCGCGGCCCGAATTGTATCCGTCCCGCTGATAAGGTGGCGCATTTCCCCAGGACGAAATTCCCCATTAATTTCCGGCGCGATTCTTATTCCGAGCGCGTCGGAAATCCTTTGTGCAATTTCGCGGACGGTCACCCCTTTTTCACTGCCGACGTTTACTGGCCAGCCATCGAGAGCATCAGTTGTGGCGGCGAGTAAATTCGCGCGCGCGATATCCTCAACGAAAGAAAAATCGCGGGTCTGCTCGCCGTCTTCATAAAGAACCGGCGACAGATTGTTAAGCAAACGGGTGCAAAAAATCGCGATCACACCGGTGTAAGGATTGAAGATCGATTGTCGGGGTCCGTAAGTGCACGAGTACCGCAGCGCAACGGCTGGAATCCCGACTTGTTTTCCCCAGAGCAGGACCAATTTCTCCTGATCGACTTTGGTTAATCCATAAACCGTTTCCCCGCCGACCGGTGCCTCCTCGGGCGTGGCCACGCTCGTGGTTGGCTGATGGCAAATCGGGCAGCGCACCGACCAATCGCCGCGCTGTAATTGTTCCACCGGCCGCACCTTTGGAAAAACGAGGCCGTGATTTGAGCACTCACCCGCGCCCTCGCTGTAAACTGCTTGTGAACTCGCGACGATAACTTTTTTGATCGGAAGATTCTTTTCGCGAATGATTTCAAGCATTTGCGCGGTGCCGTACGAATTCACCTGCACGTATTTCGCCATTTCCGGCATGTAACCGCCGTAAGCCGCCTGGTGAAAGACGATGTCGATGTCAGAAAGCGCGTTTTCAATCGTGGCGCGATCGAGCAAATCCCCATGCACAAACTCGGCGTCGCGGTTGATCCAGGCCGGCTTACCTCGCCTATGCGTGTTCGGTTCGAGGTTATCGAGAATCCGCACGCGCCAGCCTTCGCGCACGAGCAAGTCGGCGACATGCGATCCGATGAGGCCGGCGCCGCCAGTAACAAGAGCGCGTTGTCGCCTTTTCATTGCGGGCAAAGTCGTTCCCATCCTTCGCGCGCAATCAGCTCTGCCAAAAATTTCGTCGTCACGGGAGCGATATCGTCCCGCGAATTTCCCCTCAACAATTCCTCACACAAACGCCGCAGCGTTGCGCCATCGTCCACATCATAAAATTTCGGCAGAACGTGAACCTTTAGTCCGACCTCACGCGCGCGTTCGTCCGTTTGGGCAAAAACCCGCTCCGTGCTCCAATCGATCTCTTCGAAAAGGTGACGATTCAGTTTTCTCATCCCAATCAAATAATAACCGCCATCATCGGATGGCCCGAGGACGATTCGATCGTCTGCATCTTGCAACTGCGTTACGGCCTCGCGAAACGCCTCAGCTGTCGCCGTTGGACTGTCTGAATTAATCAGGCAACAGGATTCGAAACCGACATGGAGCAAATCGTCGGCCGCGTTAGTCAACCGCTCGCCAAATCCATTGCCACGTTGCGGAATCAAATCGAAATGCGATGGGAATATACCCTCGTACTCCTTTTCGCTGCGCGCGGGGGTAAAAACGCCAACCCCTTGGGAGCGTTCCCCCGCTGCCGAGATCACAGCCGCGATATCGCGCAAGAAACAAGTGTTTAGCTCCGCCGCTTCCGAGGGCGTG
>QHQU01000312.1 GCA_003219925.1 Verrucomicrobiota bacterium | reverse complement strand
GCGTCGATCAACTCTGGCAGGTCGTCGCTGTAGCCGCCTTCGAGAATTGCCGCGGTTGGAATTTTTACCTCAGTCAGCCATTTGCCGAAAGTTGCAAAATCGTCGCGTTCCAACGTCATCTGAGTAATTGGATCGTTTTTATACGCGTCGAACCCCGCTGAGACGAGCAGCAACTGAGGCTTGAATTCGATTAGTTTTTCCAAGGCTTGCTCCGCGGCACGAACATGCTTGCTGCGCGAAGAGTAAGGGGCGATCGGGAAGTTCAAAACATTGGCAAACGATTTTGTTCCTGTGCCTGGCCAGCCCGGGTACTGGTGAATCGAGGCGAACATAATTCTTTCATTGTGCGCTACCAATGCCTCGGTGCCGTTGCCATGATGCGCGTCAAAGTCCCAGATCGCGACCCGCCCAATCTTCTTTGTCGACGCAGTCGTTGGCCGCGGTCCGGCATTGGTGACGCCAACTCCAGCAAGAGCATTCAATGCGGCCACTGCAATGTTGCTGAAATAACAAAACCCCATCGCGCGATCACGCATGGCATGGTGACCGGGCGGTCGCATCAAACCGAATGTGCGGTTTCCGCCGAGCGCTGCGCGTGCTGCCTCGATCGCGGACCCCGCTGATTGCCGGGCATAGAAATCGATCTTGGAATAGGCTGGAGTGTCGAGATCGAAATCCTGGCTCGCCTTCGCTATCCGCGCGAGATGCTCGCGCGAGTGTGCGCGCAACAATTCCTGATCGGAGGCCGCGCGCGGATCGTGCCATTGCCAGTCACCGTGCCGACTCTTTAACAGTGGAACAGTCCGCACAATCCGCTCCGGCCGTTCCGGATGACCGGGCCTGCCATACTCGGCGCAGCTGGGGTCGTGAAAAATTTGCACGCGATTTGTTAGCGCGATTCTAGGCGCGCGACAAACACACCTTTCTTGTCATTCTGACCGCCATCGATGAATCTCTAAGCATTCTGCCATCGAGGAAGTTAAAGATGTCTCGACTTCGCTCGACCTGACACGCAACTATCCTTTGAAACGAATGAAGGCCCGCCTCTTGACAAATATTTATGCGATTTTTGCTTTGGTTCTCAGCGCTTCCATCGCACGCGCACAGGTTTTCAGCACAAGCATCGTCTCTGCCGAAATGGCCATGGGGGTGCAACATGGTTCATCGCTCATCGAGCTCGATGACGGTTCGCTGCTCGTCTCATGGTACGCAGGCGGTAAGGAAGGAGGGCGCGATAGCCGGATTTTGGTGCGCCATTCACTAGCGGGCGGCACGAGCTGGGAAGCAACGCAGATCGCAGTCAATCCGCGTGAATGCGCCGCCGAATCGTGGTTTTCAAACAAGACGCTCGGAAACACCGTCCTGTTTCAGGATAAAGAGAATATCGTCTGGCTGTTCTACGCCGCGGTCGAGTTCGGTGGCTGGAGCGGCGCGCATGTCGATTACAAGATTTCACGTGATCGGGGTCGCACCTGGTCGGAATCACACCGGCTGACAAACGGGCTGGGAGATATTCCGCGCAGCAAACCGGTTGAGCTTGGCCCCCACGAACTCTTTCTGCCGCTGTCGCATTCTGCTTTATGGACGTACCCCAGCGGCGCGCGATTGGAAATCGCCAACGGAAAAATTGTGCGAAAGATATCTTTCCCGATCGCTAGCTCGAAATGCAGCCACCCGGCTTTTGTCGCTTTTGATCCCGATCGCGTCCTCGCCTTTCTGCGCGTCCGAGGCGGCGGAAAATTACAGGGCATATTTTTTGATCCCGGTAAGAATGGGTGGAGCATTCCAGAGGCAACGAATTTACCGAACCCCGATTCGGCGATCGATGCGGTTCCGCTCAATGATGGCCGGATTCTGCTTGCCTATAACGATGATGGCACGATTCGTAATCCCCTGAGTATTGCAGTCTCGGATGACCCGGACGAACAAGGTGCAGAAGGAAGTTCTTCCGCTGGAGGCGCATTTCGAAAATTGCGCGATATCGATAACGAACTAGGTCAGGACTTCTCTTATCCTTCGTTAGTGCGCGCACGAGACGGGACGTTTTATTTGACCTATACCTGGCATTATCGCTCCGCCATCAAGTGTGTGCATTTCGATGCCAATTGGCTTGGCCTAAATCCCATTATCGTTGGCCGATAAAACGGCGGCGGAAGGAGGAAATTTCACCTCAAGCTCGCGGGCTAACAACTGCAAACAGTGCGACGGCGGAAAAAGCCAATGCACGACGTCACCGCACCATAGAGACGCGATCTTGGCTTTTCTTGTGTAAAAATAAAGAACGGCGTTACGGTGTTTTGGCCGTTTCATGATAAGGCAAACCCAATTCGTAGAGCGGTAATTCGTCGCGAATCGCGTTATAAACCGCGTTGTTGTCCGCCCGGCTTGCGAGTTTCATCGCGCGACGCGCAGTTTGTAGTGCCTCGTCAAAGCGTCGCGCTTCAGCATAGGCGGCGGCCAAAGTGTGAAGAATCGTTGGATCGTTGTTACCCGCGAGCGCATTGGCTCGCTCGGCTAGCAGGACAGCGCGTTTACCGTCGCGCACTGAATCGTCCGCAGCGGTCGCCAGCAACCAGGCGAAGCCATTCAGCGCATTCACTCTGTCTG
>QHQU01000311.1 GCA_003219925.1 Verrucomicrobiota bacterium | reverse complement strand
AGAAGCGCCTGCAATGGTTGCGGGACCATGCCCAGTTTGAAGTGGTTATCAGTGCGGTCATCGGCGCCTGTCCTCCAGAGGAAGCTGATGAAGTTGTCTCCTTTGTGCGTCAGCTCGGCTTTGGCGCTCGCGTGCTTCTCGTACACGACAGCCAGGGACAACTCAAGTTGAGCAGCGAAGACTTGAAGGCATTCGAGAACATCGTGGACAAGCTGCCAAGGAGATGGCCGGAATTCTCGGGATACCGCAGAGAGCTGGTACGTGGCCGTCCCGCGCCGTTCAAGTGTCGCTCCGGCAGCCGCTATCTTTACGTGGATGAATATGGGAATGTGAATTGGTGCTCACAAACCCGAAACGTCTGGTCCAAGCCGCTGTTGGATTACACGTTGAACGATTTACGCGAGCAGTTTTACAACTACAAAACCTGTAACGCCACCTGCACGCTGAACTGCTCGCGCTCGGCTAGTTTGTTCGACAACTGGCGTCGCCAGCCGGCTGTCACTGCTAGCTAGCTGTTCTTTAGGATCCGCTCAGTCCGTGGGACGCGTGCCCGTAAATGCTTTTCTGCTTGGGCCAGCATTTCCGGCGTATCGATGTCCTGCCACCAGGCATTTCCGATATCGACCGCACGAGCTTTGCCCTCCGACGCCATCGATCGCACTCCATCCGCAAGGCTGCAATCTGCGTCGCGTTTTACGCGTTCAAGATGGTTGAAAATGTTCGGCGGGCAGACAAAAAAACCTGTATCGATCGCATCGTAGTTCACTAAATCCTTGCCGATCTCTAAAATTCGGTCACCCCGCGTCTGAACTTTCATCGCATCATCGCTATCGAAGATTGAATCCACCTTCCGGTCGATCGCGAGATTGAGTTCGTCGAGGGCAGGATTATGAAGCAGTAGATCGAGGATTGATTGCTCAAACAAATGGTCGCTCATTGTCAAAAGAAACGGCGACGTGATGTGATTGGCCGCGGCGAGGACTGAGATACCGTTTTGCTTCCGCCACTCCCAATTTGGGATGAAAACGGCCTCGAGCCCGGACGGAATCAACTGTTTGATTCCCATAGTCATCCGATCGCTTTGGTAACCAACGATAAAGCTAACCTTTCCAATTCCCGCGCGGATCAGCGCCTCGATCGTGTAACAAATTAAAGGGCGACCAAGCACCGGGACGAACGGCTTCAAGGGCGTTTTGTCAGAACCGCGCAGACGCGAGCCTTGGCCGGCCATTAGGATCACTGCTTCGGAGATGGCAGTCATATGCCGTAATATCTCTTGAGACCCCAAAGCCTGACGCGCTGCGGAAGAAATCTGAAAATCAGCGGCGCGATTTTGGTTTGAAACGCGTCGCCCACGGTTATCCGCGGCGGCGGGCTCGTCTGATCGATAAGTTCGCAAACGCAACGCGCAACCAGATCGGGTTTAGGCGCATTCTTCATGTTGCGTTCCACTTTGTCCCAAGTTTTGGCGACTTTTGCTTCATATCGCTGGTCGGGCAGCTCGCTCTTGATCACTGCATCGTTGAAGTCGGTGCAGATATCGCCGGGTTGGAGATCGACAATGCGAACTTGCGAATCTGGCAGCTCCAATTGGATAGACATGGTGAATGACGCCATAGCTGCCTTCGCGGCGTTGTAAGCCGCCATGAACGGGACGGGAAGACGGCCAGCCAGCGATGTGACGTTGATGATGAACCCTTCTCCTCGCGCTTGCATCATGCGCAATGCGAGCTGCATTAACTGCATTTGCCCGAAAACAAGAATTTGAAACTGGGTTGCGATTTCTTTTTCGGAAAGGTTTTCAGCCGGCCCAAAATGCCCGCTCCCGGCATTATTGATCAACACGTCGAAATGAGCAGCATCCACGAGTGCGGCGTTGAATGCCTTCTCAACAGAATGCCGATCGCTCAGGTCGAGGCGCACCGGATGGAATTGCGGCAGCTTGGGAAGTCGTTCCAGATTGCGGGAGGTGCCCCACACTTCGTGACCTTGGGCGACGAGCAACTTCGCAATGGCCAGACCAATGCCGGAGCTCGCACCGGTGAGAAAGAC
>QHQU01000310.1 GCA_003219925.1 Verrucomicrobiota bacterium | reverse complement strand
ATTTCATGCGGCGCATTCGGATCGTGTTTTGACAGGCTGCGTTTTACTTTGGCGAGCTCGCCCATCAGATTCGATTTCGTGTGGAGCCGGCCGGCGGTGTCACAAATCAGAAACTCGATATCGCGTTTGTCTGCCGCTTCATACGCCTCATAGCAAAGCGCAGCTGGATCGGCGTTGTATTGTCCGCGAATCATTTCGACGCCAACTCGCTCTGCCCAAATCCCTAATTGTTCGATTGCCGCCGCCCGAAAAGTATCGGCGGCCGCCAATAAAACCGTGTGGCGTTTCGTTTTGAAAAGATGTGCCAGCTTGGCGGTGGAGGTTGTCTTGCCGGTTCCGTTGACGCCAACGATCAAAAAGACTTTTGGATGCGCCGGGAGAGGACGAATGGCGGGGGGATTTATTGGGAGAATGCGACCGATTTCGTCTCGCGCAACCTCGGCGATGTCATTTGCCGTTACCCACGACCAGGCTTCGCGCTCGCGTAGTGTTTTTAAAATGCGCAGCGTCATCGGCACGCCGATGTCCGAGCGAATCAACGCCTCTTCCAATTCGTCCCAATCCACCGGTTTGCCGGCAAATCTGTCGATGATGTTTTTGAAAAATCTCACTCCAAGCGTCCGTCATTCCGAGCGTAGTCGAGGAATCCCATGGCGAAACCTTTAAGGTAAATTAACGGGATCCCTCGACTACGCTCGGGATGACGGAATAGCCGAACGAATCGTTAGGCGCTGCTCTTCACCACCGCTTCGCGCGCCGGTCGCGTCAGCTCTTTCCGGACCCGGTCGAGAATCCCGTTGACGAAACGCCCCGATTCCGCTCCACCGAATTTTTTCGCAAGCTCGATTGCTTCGTTAATGGAGACGACAGGTGGGATGTCGTCCCGAAATAACATTTCGTAAATGGCCAGGCGCAGAACATTGCGATCAACCGCGGCGATCCGACGAAACTCGTAATTCTCGGCATATCGCCGAATGCGTTCGTCAATTTCCGCCAGATGCGCATTCATTCCATCAATAAGCGGCTGGGCAAATTCGCGGACGCGCGGTTTGGTTGGAAGAAATTCCCAGAAATCTTCTATTTTTTCCGGGCTATCGCCGTGCTGCATGTCGCGCCAGAAATGATATTGCAGCGCTGCCTGGCGCGCCTCTCGCCGCCGGCCCATTGCTACGGTCGGGTGCGCAGGTCCGACATCACATTGGCGATTTCAATCGCCGCGCGGGCGGCCTCGGTGCCGCGATTGATTTTCTCTTCAAGACAACGCTCGCGCGCGTCCAGGTCGTTAGCAAAAGTATGAACGCAGTTGATGACCGGAACGCCATAATCCAGCGCGATCCGCTGGAGAGCATCAGTGACGGAACGGGACAGATTGTCCGCGTGATTGGTCTTTCCCTTCAAAATGACGCCAAGGGCGAGGATAACGTCCGCCTTTTTTTGTTGGGCCAGCTCGCGCACCACGATCGGAATTTCAAATGCACCTGGCACTCGATGGAGCGCCACCTTGGCCAATGGCGTTTGTAAGTCTCGGGTGGCGTGATCGACCAATCCCTGCACGTAGGAGGGATTGAATTGACTGGCGACAATGGCAAAGATGTGCCTGGCCGCTACGACGCGCGACGGAATAAACTGCGACACGCGAGGATTAACGGCGGGTCCGCTCATAGTAAGTGGCCCATTTTCTGTTTTTTGGTTTCGAGATATTTCTTGTTGTGCGGATTGGCCGGACTGCGAATCGGCACCTGTTCGATCATTTGAATTCCATAGCCTTCCAGTCCGATCACCTTCTTGGGGTTATTCGTCAGAAAACGAAATTGTCGCACACCGAGATCGAACAAAATTTGTGCACCCAATCCATAATCGCGCAGATCCATCGGAAAGCCAAGCTTGGCGTTCGCTTCCACCGTATCAAGGCCCTCTTCCTGTAATTTGTAGGCGTGAATTTTGGCTGCCAACCCAATCCCGCGCCCTTCCTGCCGCATGTAAACAAGGACGCCATCACCTTCCTCCGAGATCTGGCGCAAGGCCGCGTGTAACTGATTCCCGCAATCGCAGCGTCGCGAAGCAAAAACATCGCCGGTGAGGCATTCGCTGTGCACTCGCACCAGCGTT
>QHQU01000144.1 GCA_003219925.1 Verrucomicrobiota bacterium | reverse complement strand
TCTTGATCGCAGTCCCAACACTTGCGCTCGAGCTCACTAGTCCAGCATATGGGATTTTCCCGCAGGCGGAAGGGAGTGGGCTGACGCGAGCCAGGGTCATGGCGTTGATCGCTTTTACCGCGCTGGTGGTGGATTGGCCGGTCTTTCTCGCGGGTATTCAGATCGCCACCGTTGATGTCTTGGAAGGACGTAAAGTACGCCTGGGCGAACTGCTCCGGCGGGCGGCCAATTTTTTTCCGCGGTTTGCCCGGCTCAGTCTTATTGTTTACGGGAGTTATTTTCTTTGTACCGCCATTCCGGTCGCCATTATCCTAAGTCTTGCCAGCGACAATCCCACGATTCTCTCCCTTGTTCTGGCGCTCTTAATTTTGGGCGTGCAGGTGATAATGGTCGCGCGTTTGTGGGTGAACTTTCTCTTCTGGCAGCAGTCCGCTTACATTTCGAACCGCGAAGGCGTCGACGCGTTGCGCGAAAGCAAACTACTGGCCCGCAGCAAGCGCCGGCCGCGCAAGTCGACCCGCCCTCTTTGGCGCGGCGCTTTGCTTGTCTCCCTCTGGATCCTGATCGTGCTTGGATTGAGCGCTGGGGCGGAAATTCCTTTGATCTTGCCGAAATTGCAGAGCCTTTCGACTTCGTCTCCCGAAGAAATAATGAAAATGTGGCAGGATCTGAACACGCCAAAAGTTGCCGATGCCCTGTTAATCGGCAGCATGGCCATCAGCAGCTTAGTGCGGGCACTGCTGCGGCCAATTCTCGGCATTGCGTTTGTTCTGCTTTATTTGGATACGCGCGCTGATTTCAGCGAGAGCGAGTTGGCTCCGCCGGACCGTCCGTCTGATAGACTCTCCTAAATGACCCGAGTCCGTCAGCTACGGAAAGGCGCCACTCAGCATGAACGACTCTTATGGCGTCACCTTCGCAATCGACAACTTCAGGGCTGGAAATTTCGCCGACAACATCCAGTCGATCGCTAGATAATTGATTTTTACTGCTCTGAAGCGCGCCTCGCGATTGAGCTCGACGGTGGTGGCCACAATTTCGCGAACAGGGAATCGTCAGATCAGGAACGGACGCGTTTTCTTGCGGGAACTGAGAAGTGCTCTTGAAACGATTTGGTCGACATTGAAGCGACGAGGAAATTCCTCACCTTGATCCTCTACCTTTACGAAAGGGAGAGGCAGACGCGCACGTCCCCCGAAAAGCTTCGCGCTAAGTGATTCCGCCTCTCCCCTTGGGGAGAGGATTAAGGTGAGGGGCAATCCGCGCCAAACGTTTACTGAAGCAACACAGGTGAGAGCTGAGATTTATCTGGAATTAGGATCTTGGCGAATAGGTTTGTTCGATTGAAAAAAGCCGAGAAGCTTCTCATCTAATGCGATTGCATCCTTGTCGCTGCTTGAACGGGCCTTCGAGATTGATTCCTGGATTGTGTTGATCGCTTCGCTGAAGTTTCCGGTCTCAGCGTAAGCGCTAGCCAAAGTTGCGAGTAAGAGCGGGTTGGTCCGTTTTGTTAGAGTGCATGCATGCTCGGCCAGGCGCACCGCTTCATGGCCGTCACGCAATTCGTCATTTGGGTGAGTAGCGAAAACCCAGGCTAGTTCGTCCAGGGCAACGGTTGAGTCGGGAATCGAGGAAGCTGCCTGGTGAAGAAGCTTTGCCGCATCGGAAGAATTGATGAGTGCAAGCAGGGCACGGTGAAACTCCGAGCGCGCTTCCGTCCATTCCGGTCTAAGCAGGACAGAGTAACTTAGTTGATTAAAAGCGTCTATCGACTCCTTCTTTCGCGCTAGGGCTACACCTAGCACACGATGGAGCTCAGCGTTGTAGGGGGAAACGGCCAGTGCCTCGCGCGCCGCATCGACCGGATCTTCATTGTGATAAAACAAAGAAACCAGCAGAAGCAAATGGGCACGTGTGTTTTCCGGCGCGTAAGTCACGGCCAGACGGGCTTCCTCAATTGCTTTCTCCAGTTTGTCCTGCTTGAACAACAGCGTCCCAAGCTCGAGGTGAGTCGCGCCATCCAGCGGCGCAAGCGCAGCCGCATGCTCAGCCTCTTCCAGAGCTTCGCTGAATTGTCTCGCGTCCTCCAAGGTAGTGGCCAGGACTATTCTGGCTGCGGCATTCGAAGGATCGGCAGCTACCGCCTTTTTAGCTTCCCCTAGTGCCGCATCCGACTTTTTGCCTGCCCAAAGATGCATCGCGGTGATGACATGTTGTGCTACCGGATCGTAAATCCAGAACGAACCGAAGCTATTCATCGCCCAAACCGCCAGCAGAATCGCGATCGGTAATTGACGCCACTTTCTCCCGTCGGTGACAACATTCCATCCGACTGCGGCAAAGAAGCCGAGCGGCACGAGAGCGCTCAATCCATAAAATGCTTTGGTAGATCCATAGCATGGGACCTTAAGATTGTAATAGATCAGCCCCAGCGCCACCGCCAGGGAAAAACCAACGAAAATAAAAATGTCAGAACGCGGCTCACGAAATAGTTGCCATAAGGATGTCATTACGCCGACTAAAAGAAGAAGAGTAGGCAACAACGAAAGGAGATAGCCGGCGCACATCAGATTATAGTTCCAGGGCGGGCGTATCGATAAGTCCGATACTCCACTGCATAATCCATCCCCCCATAAAGTAGAGTAGAGCCCATCAAAGAATGATGCTGTTACGCTAAATAATGGGTGGACCAGACTTTCGCCAAAACGGATGAAGTAAGAGATCGTGTGATAGCCATCGTCTTGCCACCAGAAAACGCCGATCACGGGATCCGAGCCGCCGATGAATGGGCTGCCGTATCGCGAAACCCGAATGTAGTGCCAACCGCAGATCAGGATCGCAATGCAGAGCATGCTGCCGAGTGTTCCGGCCCACCTAGTGACGGATGCTCGCTCGCAGGTCAATTGATGGGCAAGAGCCAGGACGATAAACGGGACTACCAAAACAGCGGTCGCCTTTGTTAGCAGCGCGACACCTATCAACAGCCCTAGAACACAATAGCTTCTCCACGTTGCCGGACCGGTCTTCGCCATCCTGAGCGCAAAATAAAGAGAAGCGGAAACGAGAAGTGCTGCCAAGGTCTCGTTCGTCGGATAATGTGACAGGTAGAGTTGCACTGGCAGAAAAGCGGCCAGACCGCCGCCAATCAGTTGAAGGCTATGGCGATCTGGAAAAATCAGTCGCAGAGTGGCGAAGACCAGGAGGAACTGCGCGATGCCAAACAGCATCGTCAGTGCACGCAGCAGTAAGATTGCTGATGGGTCCGCAGTAGTTAGATTGAATATGGAGAGAACAACCGCCGATAGGAGGTAGTAAAGCGGCGGATGGAACATCTCCATTCCCTGCGCGGGCAGGGGAAGACTGTGATGTTCCTGTAAATACTTGATGTAATTAAGGTGCTGCAAGGCATCGAATCCAACTACTGCGGGGAGAATTTGGGCGTTATGCCAATAAAGAATCAGCCACAGACCAGCGAAACCGAAAAGAATGATGACCGTCATCCAGTTAACGTTTGTGGGATGGCGATTAAGCCACCAGTTCCCTCCCACACAAAAAACAAGAGCAACAGCGCCGAACAGCAAGCAGAGCGGCCAGACTTTAGTGAGACCACTTATGGTTCGCTCGCTAGTATCCATCGAATTGCCCGGGCCCGGGAATCTTGGTGAAGCTGCAAGAGCAGCTCCTCGCCAGGCCGAGCCTGCCAATGAAGCCATCCAATTCTGGTCGCTGCGGAGTGAGAGTTGATCAGCGATCAGCGACAACCATAAAGCAGGTGGACCATTGTCGTTAAATACCCTGGCCTCAATTCGGTTCGGGCCGTCTTGCAGAAACCCGGAAACCTCAACCGTCGAGGCATCCTTCCAATTGTGACTGGCGACGAGATCCACCTTTCGATCATTTATTGTCAACTGCACGCGCTTCGCCGCGCAAACACTAAGGACTGCCCCTGACGCCGGTCGCTGGAGGATGAACTCACGACGGAAAAGTGTGTCCAGATTGGCCACGCCGCGCGCCTTGACCTCGACCGCGGCCGGAAAAATGATCCATTCCGCGTGTTTATGCGGGGGGAGGAAGTTGGTTCCGGGGTCGCTCCGGCAAAGCCAGGTAAGACCGGCAACCGCGATCACGCCAAAGGCCGCGGCTAACGATGTTAAGACCGCCCTCACAATTGTTTGGAGAAAAGAAAGAGGCGCCGCGCTTTAACCGAGCGTGAGATACGGTAGCAAACCGTGCCGTCCGCCTTCGCGGCCGAAACCGCTCTCCTTGTAGCCACCGAATGGGCTGGCGGGATCAAATTTGTTGTAGGTGTTCGCCCAAACCACGCCCGCGCGCAGTTGGTTTACGATCTTGAAAATTTTGCTCCCCTTGTCCGTCCAGACGCCGGCGCTCAATCCGTAAGGCGTGTTGTTGGCATGCGCGATTGCTTCCTCAGGCGTGCGGAAAGTCATCACACTCAGGACCGGCCCGAAAATTTCTTCCTGTGCAATCCGATGCGAAGCGGTTACTCCGGTGAAGAAACTTGGTGGATACCAGTAGCCTTTGGCAGGTAAACGAGCGCGTGATTGCACCAGTTGCGCGCCCTGTTTCAACCCGCTGTCTACCAACTCGCAAATCTTATCCAATTGCGATCGCGAATTAATCGCGCCGATGTCGGTGTTCTTGTCGAGTGGATCGCCCACGCGCAATGTGGAAATACGATCGCGCAATTTGCGAATGACGTTTAGAAAAACGCTTTCCTGGACGAACAAACGCGAACCGGCACAGCAAACATGGCCCTGATTAAAATAAATTCCGGCGATAATTCCTTCCACCGCCTGATCGATTGGCGCGTCTTCGAAAATGATGTTGGCCGCCTTGCCGCCGAGCTCCAGCGTCAACTTTTTCTTCGTCCCGACGGTAATTGACGCGATTCGTTTTCCAACTTCAGTCGAACCGGTGAACGCGATCTTGTCGATATCGGGATGATTGACGAGCGCGCTGCCAGTTTCGCCGGGGCCGGTCACGATGTTAACCACCCCATCGGGCAACCCGGCCTCTTGGAAAATTTCGGCGAGATGGAGAGCGGTGATCGAAGTCGTCTCCGCCGGCTTCAGGACACAAGTGTTTCCGCAGGCAAGTGCGGGCGCCAGCTTCCACGCCGCCATCAGCAACGGAAAATTCCAGGGAATGATTTGGCCGGCGACGCCGAGGGGCCGCGCTTTCCGGCCGGGAAAAGCGTATTCCAACTTATCGGCCCAGCCTGCGTAATAGAAAAAATGCGCTGCGACCAGCGGTAGATCAATATCGCGCGATTCCTTGATAGTTTTGCCGCCGTCCATGGTTTCGAGCACGGCCAGCTCGCGCGCCTTTTCCTGGATCAAACGCGCAATCCGAAAAAGGTATTTTCCGCGCTCGCGGCCCGGCATCTTCGACCAGACATTTTTGTAAGAGCGTCGCGCCGCTTTTACCGCGAGATCAACATCCCCTTTATTCGCGGAACCAATCTCCGCCAGTTTCTCTTCCGTGGCCGGATTAATGGAATCAAAATACTGGCCAGACTTCGGCGACACGAATCTGCCGTTGATGAAAAGCTGATAGCGGTTGCGCAGTTTAATGTAACTGTTTGCTTCCAGCGCTGGCGCGTAACTCCAACGCTTGCCGAAATCCAAACGTCTTTTTGCGATCGGTTGTCCGTCGGGCCCGCCGTTTCGATTGACAATCGCGAGCTGCGAGCTGTTTGGTTTCCGTCGCGACATAAAATCAGGGTAAGGAAAAATAATCAGCACTCTGATAATTGCCGTCGGCCACTTTTACCAATTGCATGAGAACGTCGTTGAGCAGGGTGCTGGCGCCAAAGCGAAAAAGAGCGGGGGTGAGCCAATCGTCGCCCAACGTTTCCTTGACCATCACCAGGTAGGCCAGCGCCTCCTTGGCCGTGCGAATTCCGCCAGCTGGTTTCATCCCAATCCGAATTCCGGTCTCGTAAAAATAATCGCGAATTGCTTCCAGCATTACCAACGTTACCGGCATGGTCGCGGCGGGTGAAATTTTCCCCGTTGAAGTCTTGATGAAATCCGCGCCGGCGCGCATCGCGATTTCGCTGGCCAGGCGAACGTTATCGTAGGTCTGCAACTCGCCCGTTTCGAGGATCACTTTTAAATACGCGGCCCCGCACGCTTCCCTGGTGGCGGCAATTTCATCGAAGACGCGCTCATATTCGCCCGCCAGAAAACGTGCGCGATTGATCACCATGTCGATTTCGTCGGCCCCATCACCGACGGCGCCGCGAACTTCCCGGAGTTTCAACTTGGTTGGCATTAATCCCGCGGGAAACGCAGTTGCGACCGAGGCGACTTTAACGCTGGAGTGTTCGAGAAATTTCTTCGCGATTCTAACGAGATTTGGATAGACGCAAACGGCCGCGCAACTCGGCACCTGATAGCGGGGATCGAGGGGTTGCATGGCTTTGCGGCAAAGGAACGCGATTTTTCCTGGAGTGTCGCTGCCTTCAAGCGTGGTCAGGTCCATCATCGAGACCACCAACTTCAGGCCTTCGAGCTTGGCCGAAGTTTTGATGCTTCGTCGGGTGAAGGCGGCGGCCCGTTCTTCCGCCATCACTTGATCGACGCTCGGCACGCGCCAGCGCGATCGCTTTCGGGCAGGTGTTTTCAGAGGGGAGCGGGAATGCGGGGTGAGCGCTTTCACAGGTGAAAGTAACTATATACACTGTGTTTGACGACGAGGTCGAGTTGCACCTGCTGGTGGAGTTGCTGATGCGGCCGGGGAAATGACACCCTAACACGCGGGAGGACGGTTCATTGTCGCGCCCCTTCATGGCTGCGCAAGATGAGGGGAGCAATTCCGTTGTAGAACCGTGTCACGTAAAAGAGATAGACTAGGAATGAGAGTAACTGAGCGGCGATTAACCAGACGTGGCCGGCCCGATGGATGAAAAAGTCCGGCCAATGGCTGATCGCGAGGGCGCAGCCGAGGTTAAAAAAGAAAAGCAACGGGACCAACACCCGGATATTGAGCGATTGATCTTCCATCGTGTGCTGATAGAGGGACCGGTCAGGTTCGTTAGTGGCTTCGCGCAAACGTGCTCGAATCAGGCGCACGTCATAGACGAAAAGCAACCAGACGAAAGCGGCGTAGGCAGTGCTCCAGCGGAACCAGGCCAGCGGGCGGTCGAGCCGGGTGAAGAGAATTGCTTCCCCCAAGGCGCAGGCGATGTAAAAAAAGTTGTGACCAAACTCGAGCGGCCATTTGATGAGAGTGAGGGTGTGAATGATCGAACGTGACCAAAAGATAAAGATGATGCATAAGCCGGCGCTGAGGTAAAGAAGAGCCGGCCAATTGTTCAACGACAAGGCGGTGCGCGCGTTCTCGGTCAGAAAGTAGAGCGCGACGCCTTGGATGATGCTAGCGAGGGTGAGCTCGATGTTAACGACGTTGCTATTGAGGTCGCGGCGGGAAAGATTCATGGGACGAGGGAATGGCGTGCCTGGAGGGATTTGAACCCCCAACCTTCTGATCCGAAGTCAGAAGCTCTATCCGGTTGAGCTACAGGCACAAGTTTGAAATCCCAAATCCCAGGTTCCAGGCTCCAAATAAAGATGGTTGTTTGGGGTTTGGGCTTTGGGATTTGGAACTTCGTAAGCGGGGTGGCCAACGGGACTCGAACCCGCAACAACCAGAACCACAATCTGGGGCTCTACCATTGAGCTATGGCCACCACCTGAATCTCAGATTTTAGGTTTTAGATTGCCGATTGCAAAGCCAAAGCGCCAAACCATCGGGGCTTGGCACACTCTTCGCTCACAGCAACGCCGTGGTGCTTCTCCTTAGCATTGCAAGTGGCGTGCGCCGGGCTATTCTAGGCGTTCGTCCCGGCATGACCCGACTTGGTTCGCTCCTACTCGCAGGGCTGTTGTTCGTCGTCACCAGCGCACCAGCGCAGAGCGACGACCCAAGCGAAACTTTTCTCAAGGCTTACATGACGGCGCAGCAGGGCGAAAAGCTGGAGCGGGACAATCAATTTACGCGGGCCCTCGCGAAATACCGCCTGGCGGGCAGCCTGCTGGAGGAGCTCAAGAAAACGCACTCGGACTGGCAGCCAGCCATCGTCGAATACCGCAGCCGGAAAGTTTCCGAGAGCATCCTGCGGGTGCAGAGCAAATCTGGAACGCAGCAGGACCTGGCCGCGACCAATGCGCCGCCGGCTGAAGCTCAGCCTTCACCACAACAATCCACCGAGCCGACAGTTGAAATTGGGCCGAATAAATCTAAGCCGTCGATAATTGTACAACCGGCGGGTCAGGCTTCCCCGGCTCCAAAAACGCGAGACACTGTGGTTGAGGCAGCGGCGCCAGCGCCCGCCACCAACGACACTGCGATCAAGAGCGCGACCCGGAAGTTGCGTGAGAAGGTCGAGCAATTGGAAGCGGAACTACATCAATCGCGTTCCAAAGTTAGCGAAGTGGAGGAAGAAAAGGAGAAGCTAAATTCGAAGCTGAAGGAATCGAACTCGAAGCTGGAACAGGCGCAGCAGGAGCTCGAAAAGACGAAGGGCGCGGAGAAAAATGTCCGTGGCCAGTTGGCGGAAGCGCAGGGGTCGTTAAAGAAAATTCAGGAGACGGGCAATGGTGACGCGAAAGCGCAGGAGGCCTTGAAGGGTGAGATTGCGCAGCTGAAAAAGGCCCTCACCGTCGCTGAACAAGGTCGCGCCACCGCGGAAAAGGAACGTGATTCGCAGAACGCGAAATTGGCTGACGCCAACTCGCAGATCGCAAAAATTTCAAAGGAGCGCGATGACGCTCTGGGCCAGCTGGTAGGGTTGAAAGATTCCGAGCATCGCGTCGCCGTTCTGCTGGCCGAGAACACCGAACTAAAGGAGAAGCTCGCGACCGCCGAACAGACTGTGCGCGAGGTTAGCGAAGACAAGCCGAAAAAAGAGCAGGAACTGGCTGACGCGAGGAAGCAATTGGAGGATCTGCGCGCGCAGCTGGAGGCAAGCCAAAAACAGAACAAAGACTTTGAGGTCGAGGTGGCTTCGCTGCGCAGCCAACTGGAAGACACTTCCAGTCAACTCGAGAAAGCGAAGTTGACCGGCGCGAACGCCGATGAAACCGCCAAGATAACCCGTGAGAACCAGATCTTGCGCAACATTGTGGTGCGTGAGCGGCAGGAAGAAGCGCGTCGCGAGCAGGCCAAGAAATTGATGCTGGCGGAGTTCGATAAACTAAAGATCAAATCGGATACCTTGAACGAACAGATCGCGCTCCTG
>QHQU01000302.1 GCA_003219925.1 Verrucomicrobiota bacterium | reverse complement strand
CACGCGGATTCTCGACGGCAAATATCCGCTTTTGTCGGGCCTCGAGCACGACGAAATGGGTCATCCCACGGGCAGTCCGAAATTGCACATGGTGATGACGGCGAAGCGCCGCAATAAGTTGCGCAAACTCGCCGAGGAAATTCCGGTGCCGGAAATTTATGGGGACGAGGAGGGCGACGTTCTCCTGATCGGCTGGGGATCGACCTATGGCCCGGTCCACGACGCGGTGAAACAAGCGCGCGATCACGGAGAAAAAGTCGGTGCGATTCATTTGCGCCACATTCATCCGTTACCGAACGGTATTGAAAACATTTTCGCGAAGTTCAAACGGATCGTTGTTGTGGAAATGAACGACCAGGGAGTTTATGGCTTCGGCCAGCTCGCGATCATTTTGCGTGCGCGCTACTGCGAACCGAAGATCGAAAGCTTTACCAAAACCGACGGTCTTACTTTTCGCGTCAAAGAAATTCTGGACGGCGTTTTCAAAGGCCGCTCCTTTGCAGCCAGAAAAATTCCGCGCGACGGCGCGGCCATCGTTCACGCCGACACCGCACCCGAGAGTGTGAAATCGGTCAGAGAAGTCGTGCCGCAGGGAGTGGGATAGATAGAAATTCCTCGCTCCGAGCCGGACTCGTGTTTTCGTTCGGGTTAACCATGAGAAGGACGGGTAATCGCGCACGCGTTTCTGCGGACGCCGTTTCCTAATCGGACAGAGGCGGAACACAGACTTCCAGTGTGTGCGCCCAGCGAAGTTTTACTCCGCTGAAATTTGGTTGAAGAAACATCGGGGAGAATCCCCGCTGGGAACACAGGCCCTAAGCCTGTGTTCCAACCAACGCGAGAAATCTCCGTTTATTTTTCGGGATCTTCCACGTCGTCGAGCGGGACGCAGGAGCAGAATAAATTGCGATCGCCGTAAACGTTATCGATTCGTGCGACGCTCGGCCAGAATTTGTAATCGCGCAGCCATGGCGCGGGAAAGGCCGCTTGCTCGCGTGAATAAGGCCGATCCCATTTATCGGCGGCAATCTGCCCGGCGGTGTGCGGGGCATTTTTCAAAACATTATTTTGTTTATCAGCGGTGCCGTTCGCGATTGCGGTCATTTCCGCGTGAATCGAAATCATGGCATCGCAAAACCGATCCAGTTCGTCCTTCGGTTCGCTTTCAGTCGGCTCAACCATCATCGTTCCTGCGACCGGCCAGGAGATCGTCGGAGCATGGAATCCGTAGTCCATTAATCGCTTGGCTACATCTTCCACTTCGATGCCAGCGCGCTTCCAGTCGCGCAGATCGAGAATGCATTCGTGGGCGACGAGACCGCGTTTACCTTTGAACAGGACCGGAAAATAACGATCGAGTCGTTTTGCGATGTAATTTGCATTCAGGATCGCCACTTCCGTGGCGCGTTTCAGTCCCTCGGGACCCATCATGCGAATGTACATCCAGGAGATGGTGAGAATGCTGGCGCTGCCGTAGGGCGCAGCGGCGACGGGACCGACGGGATGTTTGTTGTTTGATGTTTGATGTTTGAGGTCGGCAGCCGAAGGCAGGAACGGAGCAAGATGTTTTGCCACGCCGATGGGACCGACGCCGGGCCCGCCGCCGCCATGTGGGATGCAGAACGTTTTGTGCAAGTTTAAATGGCAGACGTCGGCACCGAAGTCGCCTGGCCGGCAAAGACCGACTTGCGCGTTCATATTCGCGCCGTCCATGTAAACCTGGCCGCCGCGACCGTGCACGATCTCGCAGATCTCGCGAATCGTAGTCTCGAAAACGCCGTGTGTGCTTGGATAGGTGACCATCAGTGCGGCCAGATCGCGGGCGTGCGCGTCAGCCTTTGCCCGCAAATCGGCCAGATCAATGTCACCATCTTTTAACGTTGCGATAGCCACGACCTTGAAGCCGGCCATGACCGCGCTGGCGGGGTTTGTTCCGTGAGCTGATTGCGGAATGAGACAGACATTTCGATGCGCTTCCCCGCGCGAGGCGTGGTATTCCCGAATCGCGAGCAGACCCGCAAATTCGCCTTGGGAACCGGCATTAGGTTGTAAGGAGACGGCGGCGAATCCGGTGATTTCCGCGAGCCAGCGCTCGAGCTGATCGCACATTTCGCGATAGCCGGAAGTTTGTGAATCCGGCGCGAACGGATGCAGATTCGCGAATTCCGGCCACGAAATCGGAAACATTTCCGCAGTGGCGTTTAATTTCATGGTGCAGGAACCGAGCGGAATCATGGAGTGACAGAGCGAGAGATCGCGCGATTCAAGTCGTCGGAGATACCGCAGCATTTCGGTTTCGCTGTGATAGGTATTGAAAACCGGATGAGTGAGAAAATCGGAGTTGCGAATTGCGAATTGCGGAATGCGGAATGAAGAGGATTCAATATCCGCGTCGGCAAAATCGCGGACAGACGTTCCGCGAAAGATCGACATCAAGGTTTC
>QHQU01000301.1 GCA_003219925.1 Verrucomicrobiota bacterium | reverse complement strand
GATCGAGGGCGATCTCGTACTCTTTAACGTTCGGATCTTTTAAAGCTTCTTTATTATGAAGGTGCCCGGTGATTTCCTTGCGCGGTGGCAGGCCTTCCTCGAGCAGATGCTTGTTCCCCAGATACGGTTCGTATTTTTCTAGCGCATCTTCTTTAATGAAAGCGCCAAAGTGCTCGAATTTTTGCGGCCACTCATAAGCGAGCTTGACCGCGAGGAAGATCACTCCGCAAAGAATAGTGATCGCCATGTAGATTCTGTACTTGGTCAGGTCGCGCATCTTCAACGCCGCCCACGCGAGCACCACCGTGACCGACGACGCGATCAGGATGGCGGTGTTCATGGTGCCAACAGGAACGTTCAGCAAACCGTGCGGCCAATCGCCCGGTGCGGCATCGAGGCGCAAAAAAATGTAGGCGGAAAATAAGCCGCCGAAGAGCATGACCTCCGATGCGAGAAACAACCAGATCCCGACCTTGGCGTTCCACAGGCCGGTGTCGCGGCGGGCGCTTACGGTGTAGGGAATTTCCATCTCTTTATGCGCGGAGAACCGGTTCGCGCGTAGGATGCGCTGTGGTCAGTTCGCTCGCTTCGATCGGCTCGTTTTGCATGGTGTAATCTTTTCCACCGCGGGACAGGCTGTATTCGTAGGGGCCGCGATAAGCCACTGGCGCCTTAATGAAATTGCCGTGCCCGGGGGGTGATGGTGCCGTCCATTCCAGGGTGGTCGCATCCCAGGGATTGTCGTTTTCCACTTTCCGCCCCTTCCAGATGCTGTGGAAAAAATTAATGATGAACGGGATTTGCGCCAGGCCCATGACCCAGGCTGCAATCGAGATCGGTGTGTTCCATTGGAACCCGGTTAATCCCCAGATGTGCTCGCCGGAAACGTTCCAGCCCTGACCGCCATCGTACCAACGTCGATGCATCCCAAGCATTCCCTGCAGGAACATCGGCAGGAAAATCACGTTCATACAAATGAGTGAAGGCCAGAAATGCACCTTGCCCCAGAAATCGTTCATCATTCGGCCAGTCGCCTTCGGGAACCAGTAATAGATGCCGGCAAAGAGGGCGAAAATAGTGCCCGGCGCGACGATGTAGTGGAAATGCGCGATGACGTAGTAAGTATCGTGCAAATAAAGATCGGCGGAATTAAATGCCAGGGGAATCCCGGTGAGTCCGCCGATGCCGAACATCGGGAGAAAGGCGGTGGCGAAAAGCATGGGCACGGTAAATCGAATCGAGCCGCCCCAGAGCGAGATGAAAAATGCACTCAGGATGATGACCGACGGAATAGAAATGATCAGGGTGGTGGTTTGGAAAAATGCGCTCACCGCCGACCCCATGCCGGTGAGCCACATGTGATGGGCCCAGACAATGAAGGAAAGAAAACCGAGGACGAGTGCGGCGAAGACGAGCGATTTGTAACCCCAGAGTGGTTTGCGCGAATTGTTGGCAAGGATTTCGGCCACGATGCCCATGCCGGGCAAAATCAGGACATAAACTTCCGGGTGACCGAGGAACCAAAACAAATGTTGCCATAACAAGGGGCTGCCACCGCCGCTGACTTGCAATGCCGCTCCGTTCACCACCAGCCCGCTCGGCAGGAAGAAACTGGTCGAGGCCAAACGATCCATGATCTGCATGACCACGGCCGCTTCCAACGGCGGGAACGCGAGCAACAACAGGAAGGCAGTAACAAATTGGGCCCAGACGAAAAAAGGAAGACGCATCCAGGTCAGACCAGGCGCGCGCAACTGGATGATGGTGGTGATGAAATTGATTGCGCCCAGCAGTGACGACGTAATCAGAAAAATAAAGCCGAGGAGCCAGAGCGTTTGCCCATTAAAAAATGGATTAAAATTCGGCCCGGTATCGGCGATGACTCCGAGCGGCGTATAGGAAGTCCAACCACCTTTGGCGGCACCGCCGGGAACAAAAAAGCTCACCAGCATAATGATGCCGCCGACGACAAACGCCCAATAACTGGCGGCGTTTACTTTCGGGAACGTCATGTCGGGCGCACCGATTTGGAGCGGGACGACAAAATTTCCGAAGGCGGCGAAGGCGAGCGGCACTACCCCGAGAAAGATCATGATCGTCCCGTGCATGGCGCCAAGTGAATTGTAGAACTCCGGCGTCATTTTGCCGTCCGGCATCGAGCCGGTTCCAAAGAAATGGTTGAGCGCGTTCCCGATTACCGGCATTGCCTGGCCCGGATAAGCCAGTTGCCAGCGCATCATCATCATCAGGCAAAAGCCAAAGAATAAAAAGAGCAGGCCGCTGATGCCGTATTGAATACCGATCACCTTGTGATCGGTGGAGAAAACGTACTTCCGCCAAAAGCCCAATTCGTGATGTTCGTCTCCGTGTTCGTCGTGATGATGGGTTTCAGGCGTTCCGTGCGGATGGGTAGTGGCGTCCATGCGAAGAAAAATTTACCGCATCAACTATTGAAAGACAAAGGGCGTTTGCAAAGTGTTAAAATAATCCCCTCTTCCGTCATCCCGAGCGAAAGCCGAGGGATCCCGCCACATCACCTTGAAGATTGCGGATCAAGGGACTTGTAAAGTTATCATAAAGGTCTCGCCACGGGATCCCTCGACTGCGCTCGAGATGACGGGTGCAATTGAACGCGCGATATTGCAATGTGACGGATGCGGCTCTGCGCAAATTGCAACGAACCGGTTGCGACGTGCGCACGGATCGCTTGACCCGCATTCTATTTGCGACCGACGCGTCCATTTATCAGCTGGAGCCACAGGCGGTCGCCTTTCCGCGTTCGGCCGAGGAAGCAAGCGCCGTTATTGGTGCGGGAATCGATGCTGGGCTTTCTATCACGCCGCGTGGCGCTGGCACCAGCCTGGTCGGTAACGCAATCGGCGACGGATTGATCGTCGATTTCTCGCGGCATAATCGCGGAATTTCTGAGCTCGATCTGGAAAAACGCATGGTGCGCGTGGGCGCCGGTGTGGTGCTTGATCAACTAAACGCTTTTCTGAAACCGCACCGCTTTTGTTTCGGGCCGGATGTGGCGACGAGTTCGCGCGCAACCATCGGCGGAATGATCGCCAACAATTCCTCCGGCGCGCGGGCACCGTTTTACGGAACAACTGCCGACCATGTGCTAGCGACCGAGATTATCCTGGCCGATGGACGAATCGAAAAAATCGGCGCAGAGCACGACTCACTCGAAGCGGAACGCGCCCAAATTGAACAACTATTACGCGAACAAAGCGCGGAAATGGCGGAACGATGGCCGCCGGGTTTGATCAAGCGCTGGCCGGGATATGGACTCACGCGTTTTCTGCGCGCGCCACAAAATCTCAATGAGGTTCTAGCCGGTAGCGAAGGAACATTGGCAGCAATTTTTTCGGCTGAGCTCAAAATTTCGCCGCTGCCACGTGAGAAAGGTTTGGGCCTGATTTTTTTCGCAAGCGTCGATGATGCGATGCAGGCAACGGTCGCGCTGCTCGATCTGATGCCGGCCGCAATCGAGCATATCGATCGGCCATTGCTCGACCAGACAAGGGGCCAACTTCATTTTCAAGCGGCGCGCGATTTAATGGAGCTGGAGGCGAATCCGTGTGCCGCGGTCCTAATTGTTGAATTTTATGACGAAAACGTGGCGGAGCGCCTGGCGATTTTGCAGGCGCGCCGGCTGGGGTTGCGCTCGAAAATTTTAACGAGCGCGCGAGAAATGGATCTGGTTTGGTCGGTGCGCAAAGCTGGCTTGTCGTTGTTGACCGGATGCGTCGGCGCCAGAAAACCGGTGGCGTTCATCGAGGACGCAGCGGTGCGACCGGCGCAATTACCGGAGTATGTGCGCGGGTTGCAGGCAATAATGCACCCGTTGGGCCTTGAAGCTTCCTATTATGGCCATGCCGCGAGCGGGCTTTTGCATGTCCGGCCTGTGCTCGATCTCCATCGCACCGAAGATTTAAAAAAATTTCGCCAAGTCGCGGACCAAACTTCCGCGCTGGTGAAGGAATTTAAAGGTTCGCTCTCGGCCGAGCACGGCGTCGGCATCGCTCGCACCGAATACATGCGCGAACAACTGGGCGACGAGTTGCTCGGAGCAATGCGTGAGATCAAACGCATTTTCGATCCGCGCGACCGGATGAATCCGGGAAAGATTTTTGGCACTGGCAATTTTCGCATCGACTCAAGCTTGCGTGATAATTTTACGCGGCCAATCGAACTGCCATTCACGCCCCGGCTCGCTTTTGCTTTCAAAGATCATTCATTTATTGGCAATCTCGAGCAGTGCAACGGCTGCGGCGGTTGTCGGAAGGACGCGCCCACGATGTGTCCTACCTTCCTCGCAACTGGCGAAGAAGTCATGTCCACCCGCGGCCGGGCTAACGTTATTCGGAAAATTTTGCAATGGCGCAAGAATGGCAACGATCCGCTGGAATCCGAGGAATTGGATGCGGCGCTGAGCAATTGTTTATCATGCAAAGGTTGCACGCCGGAATGCCCCTCGAATGTAAATCTGGCGTTGCTAAAGGCGGAATTGCTTTACGCCGCTATTCGAAAACATGGGCT
>QHQU01000300.1 GCA_003219925.1 Verrucomicrobiota bacterium | reverse complement strand
GGAGAGAATCATCCTGCAAAATGTCTTCGGTGGTAATTCCGCCGGCCGCGATCGTCAAGCCATTGAAAGGAATGTTCCAAACCAACTTGCCCCAGCGTTCCTGCATTAAATTATCAACCACCCGGCAGGCCACGCCGCTCTCCTGGAATTCCCGGACAACGGCGCGAGTGCGTGACTTGGGAGGACCGGTGAATTCACCGATGGTCAGGTATCCATAATCAAGATGCTCAATCAGACCCGGAGAAATGCGGTTAAGGCAAATAAAACAAAGCCCGCCCATCACTCGATTGGCGCCGAAATGTCGAGCAATAAAATCCTCATTCCCTAATCCGTTTTGCAAGGTGAGCAGGATTGTGCGCGGATGCAGTAGAGGGGGGATCAATTGCAGCAAAGCCTCGTTGTTCGTCGCCTTCAGCGCAATCATCACCAAGTCACACGGTCCGATGGCGTCAGCGGTTTCGTAGGCTTGCACTCTGGCAATGTGAAAATTTTCCTTTCTTCCGCGGATGCGAATGCCCGATCGTTTAATTTTCGCGAATCCACTTCTTAACAGGAAATGAACGTTGCGGCCGCCATGAGCGAGCTTGCCGCCATAAAAACTGCCAATCGCGCCTGTTCCGACGACGGCGATTTTCATTTAATGAGTTAACGATTTAGTGATTTAACGATTGAGTATGAACACACTTAATCGAGCGAAACAGTTGCAGGCTAGAACAAAGAAATTTGCGATTCGCATCATTGGACGCCAGTTTCTCCGATCAGGCACGTCGCTCGCGGCCAACTATCGTGCAAGTTGTCGCGCGCGTTCAACTGCCGACTTCATTTCCAAGATAAGCGTTGTGACAGAAGACGCTGATGAAACGCTTTTTTGATTCGAGGCGTTAGTCGAATCAGATCTCATTCTACCGAAGATGGTGGAATCCCTGATGTTGGAGTGTGAGGAATTATTAAAGATATTCTCCGCCTCACTCGTTACCGCAAAATCAAATCGTTAAATCACTAACTCGCTAAATCGCAAAATAGCTCACGCCGGCGGCCGCGTCTCGGCCTGGAAGTTTCGTGTGATCAGGCGCGCGCCTTTATTGAAGGTCAAATAAGCCCAGGCCCATTGGACAAGCACGACTACTCGATTGCGGAATCCGACTAAAAACAGGATATGAACAAAGAGCCACGCCAACCACGCCGGCAATCCGCTCAAGTGCAGCAGGTGCAAGTCGGCCACCGCTTTGTGGCGACCGATTGTCGCCATGCTGCCCTTATCGAAGTACCAGAAGCGCTGTGGTTTTCTACCCTCGATCATCGCTAAAATATTGCGCGCGGCATGGCGGCCCTGTTGCATCGCCACCGGTGAAACGCCAGGCAGGGGCCTGCCATCTTTGCCGGTGAACTTGGCCAGATCGCCGATCACCTGTACTTCAGGATGTCCGGGAATCGTTAGATCGTCCTGTACCACGACCCGGCCAACCTGATCGACCGAAACGCCGAGCGATTTGCCAACGAAAGAGGCGTTGTTGCCCGCGGCCCAAATTTTCACCCGGCAAGGAATGAATTCATTGCCCACCTTTAGTCCATCTTCCGTTAGATCGGTGGCGTGCACTCCGGTGCGAATTTCCACGCCGAGATCGCGCAACTGTTGCATTGCACTGACCCGCAAGTCCTCGGGAAATGCGGCCAGGACCTGTGGCTCGCCTTCAATCAAAACGACCCGTGCACTGGATGGGTCAATGTGGCGGAAATCGCGCGCCAAAGTGTAACGCGCGATCTCGGCAATCGCTCCGGCCATTTCGACTCCGGTAGGTCCGCCACCGATAATGACAAAAGTCAGTGCCGCAGCGCGCGCCGCAGGAGCGGAAATTTTTTCGGCGTATTCGAATGCGAGCAAAATGCGGCGCCGAATTTCCACTGCATCTTCCAGGCTCTTTAAGCCTGGGGCCAGACGCTCCCATTCCGGATGCCCGAAATAGGAATGGCGCGCGCCGGTCGCAAGAATCAAATAATCGTAGGAGAGATCGAGATCGCCTGCATGAACGATGCGGTTGTTCACATCAATCGATTGCACTTCGGCCAGGATGACTTCGACGTTCTCGCATTTGTGCAGAATCGCCCGCACCGGCGCGGCGATGTCGGCGGGCGAGAGCGCGGCGGTGGCGACCTGATAAAGGAGCGGCTGGAAGAGGTGGTAATTAGTCCGGTCGACGACCGTGAGCTGAACGTTCTCGCAGGCTAATTTTTTCGCAGCTT
>QHQU01000318.1 GCA_003219925.1 Verrucomicrobiota bacterium | reverse complement strand
GTCTGGAATTCTGTTCTTCGCACTGCGCTTGCATTGCCCGGCGCTAAAGTAGATCGCAAGGCATTTCTTCGGAAGGCGCTATCGAAGCACGTTACCGAAAAAGTTTTGCAATCCGCCATTTACACGTCTCCTGCGAAGGCAGGCGTCAGCAAGGACACCATCCGGCGTATCGCCACGGCAAACATCAAATGGCATCGAGCAGGCGTCAGCACTCTATCATTCGCTTCCGGACTCCCGGGCGGTTGGTGGATTGCAGGCACAGTCCCAGCCGATTTGACCCAGTTTTTTTGGCATATTCTCGTTATCCTCCAGAAGCTTGCATACCTCTATGGCTGGCCTGAGCTATTCAGCGAAGACAGCGAACTCGAACTCGACAACGAGACTCTTTTGATCCTGACTGTT
>QHQU01000317.1 GCA_003219925.1 Verrucomicrobiota bacterium | reverse complement strand
CATTAACGGCGAATCCTGGTTGGCCGTCGAAATCACTTCGAGTTTGCCGCTTTTATTTTTGATTAGCCACGCCCAACCGCTGCCGAAACGGCCAATACCCGCTGCAGCAAGTTTCTCCTTGAACTGATCGAAGCTACCGAAGGTTGATTTAATGTCATCGGCGAGCTTCCCTTTCGGCTCGCCACCTTTCCCGGGACCCATGATCTTCCAAAAGAAAGAATGGTTGGCGTGGCCGCCGCCGTTGTTACGGACGGCGGTGCGAATGTTTTCGGGCACGGCATTCAAATCGCGAATCAAATCTTCAACGGATTTCTTCGCCAGCTCAGGTTGATCCTTAAGCGCGTTATTAACGTTGGTGATGTAAGTCTGATGATGTTTGGTGTGATGAATTTCCATCGTGCGCGCGTCGATGTGTGGTTCGAGCGCGTCGTATGGGTAGGGAAGTTTTGGTAATTCGTAAGCCATAATAGCGACGTTAATCGGCGGGCGATTGAGGTCAATCGTGCTTAACCAACTCGGTCAGCCCGAGCGCACTTGAGGGATCCCGTACAAGTCAGCTTAAAGGTTTCGCAACGGGATTCCTCCCAGCCTTTGCATAAAGCTACGGCGAGGCCGGCGACTGCGCTCGGGATGACGATATGCGAAACCTAATTGCAGCGGAAAAAACTCGGCGGATGACCGAGGCCGCGGTGATAATTCACGTAGGTGGCGAGCGCGAGGAGCGGAAAGTTCTGCCGGTACATGTCGTATTTTAAGTAGAACACGCCAGGAAAACCGGTGCCGGTTATCTGTGGTTCATGCCACGACCCATCGGGCTGTTGGGTCGAAAGAAGATAACGCAAACCGCGTTGGACGCTGGGCCGATTGAGATCGCCACACGCGCAAATGCCCATCATTGCCCAGGACGTCTGTGAAGCAGTGCTTTCGCCTTTTCCTTTGGCCGAAGGATCTTCGTATGTGGCACACGTTTCGCCCCAGCCTCCGTCGTCGTTCTGACAACTTTCCAGCCAATCGCGCCCGCGTAGAATCCAGTCTTGCGTCATGTCCTGACCGATGGCGCGCAGTCCGCGCAGGACCTGCCAGGTGCCGTAAATATAATTCACGCCCCAGCGCCCGTACCATGAGCCATCATCTTCCTGGGTGGCGATCAAATACCGAATCGCGGTCTCTACACTGGCATCGTGCCGGTCGAAGTTGATGTAACCGAAAAGCTCGAGTGTCCGCGCCGTCAGATCGCTGCAGGTCGGATCCAGAATCGCATTGTGATCGGCGAAGGGCATATTTTCGAGCCAACCGTCAATCACGTCCTTGTCGAAGGCAGCCCACCCGCCATCGCGACATTGAAAGCTCAGTTGCCAGGCCAGAGCGCGCTGGAACAAATCTTCATAGCTTTTTTTATCTTTCGGATGAACCAGGCGCAGCGCCATTAGCACCATCGCGGTGTCGTCGGTGTCCGGATAATAAACGTTATTATATTCAAAGGCCCAGCCGCTGGCGTCGGGATGAGGATTGTTTTTCGCCCAATCGCCCCGGAGACGAACTTCTTTATTCGACAACCACGCAGCCGCTTTCTGTAGGGAAGGATGCTCGGCGGGGAGGCCGCTTTCGGCTAATGCGATGATATTAATGGCGGTGTCCCAAACTGGCGAAAGGCAAGGCTGAATCCGGAAATCTTCCGGATCGTTGACGAACAATCCTTCGAAATCCTTTTGCGCCTTTGCCACGGCCGGATGGCTGTTCGGATAACCGAGGGCGTGCAGGGCAATGAGCGCGTTGAGCATTGCCGGGTAAACCGTGGCCAAGCCATCGCTGCCATCGCTGATGCGCTCCATCATCCAGCGCTCGGCTTCCTCGAGCGCGAGCCGGCGAAATGGTTTCCATGGAATTCGATGCAGCATCTTTAGCGCGTCGTCTCCGCGGAGGAATAAATTGCGCCAGGTAAAGGTTCGCTCGTCGCGCGGCAATCGGAAATCTTTGTGCTCGGTCCCGAGGGGATACAATTCATGCAGCTGTTTCTCGCCAGGCAACTCGCGGGTTGGTTTGAAATGATTGATAATGGCGAGAGGCACCAACATGGCGCGGCTCCACGACGACATTTTGTAAATGTGAAATGGCGCCCACGTTGGCAGCAGGATCATTTCCACCGGTATCGTCGGCAGATATTTCCACGGGAACTGGCCCAGGAGCGCCAGGTAAAGCTTGCTGAACGTGTTGACGCGGGGGACGCCGCCAAGGCGCAAAATGTTGGCGCGCGCTTCGCGCATGAATGGGAGATCGGCTGAGTAGCCGGCAAGTTTCAGCGCGAAGTAAGCTTTGACCGAAGCGTTAATTTCACTGGGACCGCCATAATAAATGCTCCAGCCCCCATCGGGCAATTGCCGTCGCAAGATATGTTGAGTGCAACGCTCCTGAAGTTCGCGATCGACCTCGCCCAGCCAATGCAGATACAGCACGTAATCAGAGCAAAGGGTGCTATCGACATATAACTCGCCGCACCAGTGGCCGTCTGGCTTTTGCTGGCCCAACAAATTTTCCTGCGCCCGAGAAATGGCTGAAGCAATCTGAGAATCGTTAGCTGGGTAGAAAACACCGGTCTCGGGACGCGCGCTTGGCAAAGAAATCAGGTTGGGCGAATTCGTCGCCATAAGGAATCAGGAAACTTTTGCTTCGAGAGCAGCCGGCCGTTTGCCGGTCAGATGACCGTTGCCCGAGCTTACGCCGTTATAAGCAGCGATCTCGTTGCCCCGACCCGCACTTTTCGGTCTGGGTCCGAAATTAAACTTCAATGTCTTCCACGTGTCGCCTCGTTTGGCGTGGAGACCAAGGCTTGCTGTTGGTTCGTAGCCGCAGTGGGTCATGCAATTCTCACAGCGCGGATCACGCGCCACTCCATCAATGACCCCGTACTTGTCCCAGTCCACTTTTTCAATCAGCTCAGCGTAGGTTTTGTAATGGCCCTCAGTGCCGATGGTATCAGTCATGAAATAGCACGGCGCCTTCCAGCCCATCAGGTTGCGAGTCGGAATGGCCCAAGCCGAGCAAGTCAAATCGTGATGGCCGGCCAGAAACTCAAAATAGATGGGTGTGCCAAAAAAAGTGTAGCGGTTCATCCACTCTTCCATCCGGGAGAATTTCTCGACCGTTGCCTTGCGCGTGAGGAAGAAATTCTCCGGCTGCAAATTGAGCCGTTTCACCATGTCTTTTTTGGCCGCGTCGTAATCATAGCCAGGCGTGATGGTATGGCCGTCGACGCCGAGATCGGCGAGGAAGTCGAACATTTGCTCGACCTCGTCCATGTCGGTTTCCTTGTAGATGGTGGTATTGGTCGCGACCTGGTAGCCAAGGCGCTTCGCCATTTTGATCGCGAGAATGCATTCCTTAAATACGCCCTCGCGTTCGACGATCAGATCATGCGTCCGCTCGAGCCCGTCGAGATGCACGTTCCAATACATCCAGCGCGACGGCGCGATGACCGGGTTGCCAGTCGCGGGCTTCGGGTTACGAATTGGCTCCGCATCTTTTGTTGAAACGAGGCCTTCCGCAATCAATCCATCCAGTTTGCTCTCCAAATTCTTACGCGCTGACCCATCCGCATTCCGCAATTCTTCGGTGAGCCATTCGCGCATTTTTTTGCGCATAAACATGGCGTTGGTGCAGACGTAGACGATCCGCCCTTGCCCCAGCAAACCATTAATGAGCGCTTCGATGTGGGGATAAATGAGCGGCTCGCCTCCACAAATTGAGACCATCGGCGCGTTGCATTCCTGGGCCGCGCCGAGGCAATCTTCCAGCGGCATCATGTCTTTGAGCGAGGTCGAATATTCGCGAATCCGGCCACAGCCGGTGCAAGTCAGGTTACAAGTGTGCAACGGTTCCAGCTGCAGTACGGTGGCGAACTTCTTCGTCCCACGAATCTTATGGCCGACGATGTACGCAGCGATCTTGCTGGTTAATGCCAAAGGGAACCTCATAGAAACCGGACGGTAACGGCAGTGTTACTAGTGTCAACCGATAGACCGCGTGCTTTTTTGCCGAATCGGTTATATTTAAGCGGGGTTGAATGAGTGAAGAGGGTTTGAACAAATCAAAACTTAACTAACAAACTATGAAACAATTGATGGCAGTTCTTGGTGCCGGCATTCTCGCCAGCGTGCTGTTTAGTTGCACCGGAGCCGGGCCGCAGCCGCCGACGGTTACCACCGGCTATCCTTATGCGACTTATCAAGGGGGGAGGGATGTTCCCATTCCGCTAAGCCCAGGCTACCGCAATTGGACCACGGCCCAATTACAACAGCGCCGCCTCGATTTGTATAACATGGTGCCGCAGAGCCAGTCACGGCATGGGGTGGCCGAGTATACCTACCGCGG
>QHQU01000287.1 GCA_003219925.1 Verrucomicrobiota bacterium | reverse complement strand
TCTTCGTCGCATGACGAGGATTATCGCGATGGTTCTGATTGCTGCAGCACTCATTTACGCCGCGAATTTCGGCTGGCACAAATTTACGAGCCGAAATACAGCCGGCACTCCTTTTGCCACTCAGACCGTTAACGATCTCACCATCACATTTTCATCGCCCGGCGGACAGCTCAAGAATGGCGACAACGATGTACTGATCGAATTTCGCGACAGCAGCGGAAGTCTTATCGATGTGGGCAACGTCAAATTTGAACTCAACATGAATATGACCGGAATGCAGATGCACGAAGGCGCAAATATTCAGCCGACGGGCGCACCTGGGCGTTACCGAGCGAAGATCAAAGTCGGAATGGCCGGAGATTGGGCGGGCAAACTTTCCTACGACGGACCTCGTGGGCGCGGCGAGACCACCGTCACATTGAGCGCCAAACGTTGAAACCTTCGCTATGAATATCGCACGCGCTTTTCACCACTCGTTGCCAGAATCAGCGGTCACGCCGGAGGCGATTTTTTGGAATCGCCGCCGATTTATTAGAGCTTTAACCCTCGCTACAACTGCGGCCACGTTCCCCGCCTGCGGCTCAAAGGAAAACGCATCCCAAGCGGCGGACGTTCCACTGCCGGCGCGCGCTTCCGACGCGCTTTATCCTGCATCGCGCAATGTGAAATTCCAAATCGACGATCGAACTCTGACTCCAGCTGGCATTGCTGGCCGCTACAACAACTTTTACGAATTCACCACCGACAAAGCCGCGGTCGCACGTCTTGCATCTGGTCTCACGATCGATCCGTGGACTCTTGAGGTCGGCGGTCTCGTGCAAAAACCCTTCCAGATTGGCTTCGACGATCTCGTCACAAGATTTCCACTGGAGGAGCGGATTTATCGTCTCCGTTGTGTCGAAGCCTGGTCGATGGTCGTGCCGTGGGTCGGCTTTCCGTTCGCAAGATTCGCCGAGTTTTGCGCGCCGCTCTCGTCGGCGAAATACGTGCGCTTTATTTCCTTTCACCGGCCGGAAGAAGCGGTGGGACAACGGGAACAAGCATATCCGTGGCCTTATTACGAAGGTCTGCGCATGGACGAAGCGATGAACGAGTTGACGCTGATGACTACGGGAATTTACGGCAAACCATTGCCGAGACAACACGGCGCGCCTTTGCGTGTGATCGTTCCTTGGAAGTACGGTTACAAGAGTCCGAAGTCGATCGTTAAGATCGATTTCATCGCGGAGCAGCCCCGCACTTTCTGGAATGATTTGGGGCCGAACGAATACAGCTTTTTATCTAATGTCGATCCGGATGTGCCGCACCCTCGTTGGTCGCAAATGACGGAGCGCGACATTGGCACT
>QHQU01000286.1 GCA_003219925.1 Verrucomicrobiota bacterium | reverse complement strand
TCCTGACAATGGTCCAGCACGGGCACCCCGACCATGCGAGCGTACTCCACCGCGCGCCGCATCAATTCGTGATTTTGGACGCATTTGCCGTCGTCGGTGATGGCGACTACTCCACTTTGGACGATGGAGGCGATGGGCGCCAACTCCAGGCCCTCGAGATTTTTTGAAATCGCACCGGTGGGCAGGACGTGCACGCTCGCGGTATCGCGCGCGCGATCTCTGATCCAGGTGATGGTGCTCGGATTATCGGCCACCGGTAAAGTGTTGGGCATGCAAACGACGGTGGTGAATCCGCCTGCGGCCGCCGCACGCGCGCCGGACGCAATCGTTTCCTTGTGAGCAAAGCCCGGCTCGCGCAGATGAACGTGCATGTCAATGAGACCGGGGGCGACGATGAGTCCACTGGCGTCGATCTCTTCGATTTCTGATTTTTGATTGCGGATTGCGGATTGATCAGCGACGCGGCCGTTTGCAATTACCAGGTCGCCAATTTCATCGCGGCGATTCGCCGGATCGATGATGCGGCCATTCCGAATGACGGTCGTGCTCATCTTTGGGGAGCACAGGCTGCTAGCCTGTCGTTGGCGGCAGCTTGCCGCCAACATTCGTTGATCCTTGTATCTGAATTGCGCCGGAATGCGTTCGGCAGGCTGCCGAATGCTGCAGGCTGGCAGCCTGCGCTCCCCAGAGTCCAGAATCTCACGCTCATGCGGCGATTCCTCCGCACAAATACAGGACCGCCATACGCACGGCCAGACCGTTGGTCACTTGATCGAGAATGACGCTTTGATTTCCGTCCGCCAGCTCGCTGTCGATCTCGACTCCGCGATTGATCGGCCCGGGATGCATGATCAAACAATCGGGCTTCAATAATTTCGCGCGCTCCTTGGTTAAACCGAAAAGCTTGATGTATTCGCCAATGCCGGGGAAATATTCCTTGCGCTGCCGTTCGTGTTGAATGCGCAGCAAATTGACGACATCCGCCGTCGGCAAAACCTCATCAATGTCGTAGGAAATGGTGACGCCTAGTTTTTCGAAATCGCGCGGCAGCAGGGTGCTCGGGCCGACGAGAGTAACGCGCGCCCCAAGCTTCGTTAGCGCGAAGATGTTGGAACGCGCGACCCGGCTAAACAAAATGTCGCCAATGATTGCGACGTTTAGTCCTTCGATCCGTTTTTTCTTTTCCCGAATGGTATAGGTGTCGAGCAAACCCTGGGTGGGATGCTCATGCGCGCCATCGCCGGCATTGATCACACTCGAGCGTACACGCTCCGCCAGGAATTGGGCCGCGCCCGCCGAACCGTGACGCAGGACAATGATATCGACATGATTTGCTTCGAGAATCTTGGCGGTGTCTTTTAAGGTTTCGCCTTTGCTCAAGCTCGAAGTCGCGGCGGAGATATTGATCACATCCGCGCTCAATCGAAACGCCGCCAGTTCGAAGGAAGTGCGGGTGCGAGTACTTGGTTCGACAAAAAAATTTACCAGCGTTTTCCCACGCAACGCTGGTACTTTTTTGATTTCACGAGTGCCGACCTGCTTGAAGGCGTCGGCGGTGTCGAGGACGAGGTTGATTTCATCGACTGATAATTCCCGCAGCCCGAGCAGATCTTTGCGGCTCCAGCGCGTGGTCATCGCGGATGTTGGGGAGCACAGGCTGCCAGCCTGTAGTTGGCGGCAGCCTGCCGCCAACCTTGATTGGTATGAATAGCGAAGCTGTGTGCAGATGCATTCGGCAAGCTGCCGAACGCGGCAGGCTGGCAGCCTGCGCTCCCCAGAAGGAGTAGCGACGATTTCTTTGTAATTCGCGCGCCCCGCCGAAACGGTGTTCTCACAGTCCGCGAAACCGAGACGCCGAAACCAACACGTGGAACGCGTGCGCTACCCGAACTCCCGAGGCGGTAACGATCTTGAAATTCGGGCGCGCTCATTGCTTCACCAGCCAAACGCCTTCCGTCGACTCCTCTTCGCCCAGCCGCAGCCGTACTTTTTCGTCCGGCGCGGTCGGTAAATTTTTCCCGACGTAATCCGCCCGAATTGGCAATTCGCGATGGCCGCGATCGATTAGGACGGCGAGCTGGATTTTCGCCGGCCGACCAAAGGACGTAATTGCGTCCATCGCCGCGCGGACGGTGCGGCCAGTGAAAAGGACATCGTCAACGATAATGACGGCGCGTTTTTCCAGTGGAAGCGGGAGAGTGGACGCTCGCACGACGGGCAATTCCGTCCGCGTCCCAACATCATCGCGGTGCATCGCCACATCAATTGTTCCAACGGGGACGGAAACTTTCTCAATCGCGGAAATGGTATCAGCAATGCGGCGCGCGATCTCATTTCCGCGCGACGGAATACCAGCGAGGACGATTTGCTGTAGATCAGGGTTACGCTCGACGATTTCGTGCGCGATTCGCCGTAGCGCGCGTCGAATGGCGGCCGCGTCCATCACCAGGATGGACCTCTCCGAAGAAGTATTTGTCTTCTTTTCGTTCATATCTTCCTTCGCGACCTCGCAGGATCGCCTTAAAGGAGGAAACTGAAAATAATCAGGCCGTAGCTTGCACCGGACCCCGGCCTTCTTTCAAGCGTTTTTGTCGCCAGTTCGAACGGTGCCTAACAATCCAATCGAGTAGCGCTTTTTCGAAGCCGATATCGGATCCGGCTTTCTCGCTCTCGATCCACTTGTGTTTCAAAATCTCTTCGCGCTCGGCCAGGAACTCCTTGTAAAGAACGGAGTTCTTAACGAACTGCGGCTGATCTTCTGCGGAAACTCGCATCGGAAGGTCTTTGTTCATAAGAAAGGAAAAGGAACTTGTGGTCAATCTCATTAATCATAGACGCAGCACAGGCCATACCTATTGATCTGTCCGCACAAGTGCCAGCGAATCAACAGGTTGAATAGAACTTGCTGGCCCGCCAATCCCTCTTTCAAAAGCCTGCGTATTGAAAATGCGAAAACCGCGTCCCGATCCGCGGCCGGCTAATTCAACTTTGCTAACAACTCACGCGCGATCCGATTGAATTCTGCTCCGACGACCGAATTCGGATCCTCCGCCGCAATTGGCATTCCGCGATCACCCGCTTCCCGCGTCGCGATATCGATGGGGATTTGTCCGAGCAACGGCACCCGCAATCGCTTTGCTTCGCGTTCGCCGCCGCCGCTTCCAAAAATCTCGTAACGCCGCTGATCGCTCGGCGAAACGAAGTAGCTCATGTTTTCGATTAGGCCGATCACGGGCACGTTTACCTTCTCGAACATGGTTGCGGCCTTGCGCGCGTCGATCAGTGCCACCTCTTGCGGCGTGGTTACGACAATCGCGCCCGCCAGAGCAACGGTTTGGACGATGGTAAGTTGAATATCGCCGGTGCCAGGCGGCAAATCGAGGACGAGCACATCGAGTTCGCCCCATTCCACCTGCCGCAGGAATTGCTGGGTGTAGCGCGTTACCATCGGCCCGCGCAAAATCGCCGGTGAGCTGTCATCGAGCAGAAATCCCATCGACATTAACTTCAATCCGTATTGTTCGATCGGCAGAATACGGTTTTCTTCCGTCGCCATCGGTTGCTCGCGCGAACCGAACATGAGCGAAATACTGGGGCCATAAATGTCGCAATCGCAGATACCGACGCGCGCCCCGGCATTTTGTAATGCAACCGCCAGGTTCGCAGCCACGGTCGATTTTCCCACTCCGCCTTTCCCGCTGGCGATGGCTATGATGTGTTTGATTCCCGGAATCCGGGTGGCGCCAACTCCCGAGCTGCCGACACCGCCCGGCGGCGCGTGAATGTCGATCAAGACTTTCGGTTCGGGCAAGCCCAGGCCGCGCAGGACATTCTCAGCATCGGCTTTGATTGCACGCGGCACAGCCGGGTCATTCGTTGTCAGCACAAGTTGAATGCAGGTTTCGGCGCCGGT
>QHQU01000285.1 GCA_003219925.1 Verrucomicrobiota bacterium | reverse complement strand
AACTACTCGCTCTGCTCGTGGATAAGGAGTTTGGAATAACCGACGACGTCGATGAAGAGAACGTGGCCGATCTCAAATTTCACGTCCGTGGGAGACGCTGGGGGACATTAGATTCCGATTTACCTGAGAACTTGGAATTTACCGAGCCCATTTTAGCCCGACCACTTTCTATATAAGGGACTCGGAGTCAATCACGCATACCGAGGGGTGCACTACATTAGCCAGCACGCGGCTCAAATCTATCTAGCCGCTTCCGGGGCGGCGAGTTTCTGGAAGCGCGGATCGTTGCGGAGCGGATCGAACATTGGATCGAGCCGGAGCAGCGCGGGAGTGAGCGGCACGTTTTGCGTAGCCAGCGGGCCAGCATAGGGTGTCGAGTGCACTTTCTGTAACGCGGCGATGGCGCGGTCAGGTTCGCCCATTTGCGCGGCTACCCGGGCGAGAATCTCAATTCGAGCCGGGCCATCCACCGCGTCTTTTTCGAGTGGCACGACGGTCATCCCCTTCTCGACAAAAGCGAACGCGGCGGCTTTGTCGTTAAGGCCCATATTGGTCAACGCGAGATCGCCAATCAGGAAATAATTTTCCGGCTGTTCTTTGAGAAAAGGATCCAGTTCACTGCGTGCCTGTCGCCAACTTTCCTGCGCTGCGGCACGGTCGCCCGCCACTTCTTGCGCCCAGCCTAACCAAAAGCGTAGTTGTCCATTAATATAACCCAACGCCGGATCAGGCTTGGCCAGCATCTCGTTTAACCGAGGAATGATGGGTCCGGGATCACGTTCGAGGATCGCTTGATAAACTTGTGTTTCCAAGGCCGGTGAGTCGTCGGCACCTGGGTGGAGTGGAGCAAGAAGCGCGGCAGCCCGCGGCAGATCACCCTCGGCTTGTGCGATGGCCGCCTTGAACACAAGGGTGTTGACGTCGTCCGGTACGATATTGAGAACCTGATCAAGCTTCCGCAGCGCTTCGGGGAAACGACGAAGCATGACATAGGATTCTGCGTGCTCGCTGAGCAGACGCATGTTGCGCGGGTCGAGGCGCTCGGCTTCGTTGAAGTAGGCTTCGCTCCGGTCCCACTGGCCTCGCCTCCGCTCGAGATAGGCCAGCGATTCGGGAATCTGGCTGCTATTGGGAAGAAGCGGACGTGCTTGCTCAAAGTAACGCACCGCCGTGTCGTAATCCTTTAGACAGGAATAATGGTAACGGCCCTTGGCCAGCACGGCCTCGCCCAGATTGGGTTGAAGAGTGAGAGCGGTTTCAGCTGCCAATCGCGCCTCTTCACGCAGGCTGGCCGTTGGTTGAAGACTCAGTGAGATGTAACCATCAACCATTGACAGCAGCGCCCAACTAAGGGCGAACTTCGGGTCCAACCGCACCGCTTCTCTGAGGTATTTCTGTGCGCCAAGGCCGTTGGCGGGCGTAACTCCTCCCGCCTTTAGCGTATAAGCCAGGCCACGCAGATAGGCATCGTAAGCCTCAGGATTGTCTGTCGGTCTGGCGGCGATGACTTGCTCTTCCTCACCCGTGAGTTTCGCGCGCAATTGGTCGGCGATTGCTTTGGCCACCTCACTCTCAACTGAAAAAATATCGGTCAGTTTGCGATCAAAGGTATCAGCCCAAAGATGGGCATCATTGGCGGCTTTGATTAACTGCACGTTTACCCTCACAGACTCACCACTCTTTTGCACGCTCCCTTCCACAATATGGGCCACGCCAAGTTGCCGGGCGATCTCAGGCAAGTTTTCAGGCGCGCTTTTGTAATGCTGCGTGGATGTGCGCGAGATCACCTTTAAATCGGCGATCTTGGATAAGCGCGTCAGAATCTCGTCCTGGATGCCGTCGGCAAAGTAGGCGTTCGCTTTGTCTTCGCTACGGTTTTCAAACGGAAGCACAGCGATGCTTTTTTCCGGCGCAGCCAGCGTCGATGGCACGCGATTACGGGAAAACATTGCGACGCCAGCTACGATTAGTGTGAGCGCGAGCAATGCAGCCGTCGTTACTGCCCAGCGGAGTCGCGCGCTGTGCTTTTTCAGGGCCTGGAACTTTTTTGGCAGTTG
>QHQU01000284.1 GCA_003219925.1 Verrucomicrobiota bacterium | reverse complement strand
CGACGCTTCGATGGCCGCGCGCAAACCAGCGCCGCCAGCGCCGATTACCAAGACATCATGCTGGAAAGTTTCGTAATCGGCCATGGATTCGTTGAAGAATTAAACAGTTGAAGCGGTTGGTGCGCGCCTCTTTCGGCGCTCATGCCGTGCGGTATTACTCAACCATGCTACTAGCTCGTCGCGGTCGCTACCTCCGACAATGGTATCGATGTGCTGACCTCCGTCAGAAAAAGCAGCAACCAAAATGACAGCCAGCGGGCCAATCGCTTGCATCAGCTACGCGTTTGACGAACGGGGTGGCGCTTCAACGCATCTCGCCTCATCGCTTAAACGATTCTGAAATCGTGCCAGATGCCCATCGAGCAAAGGCGCACATAGAGATCGGAGAAGCCGACCCAGAACAGACTCATCCATGCCCAGAGCATGTGGCGGCGGTTGAAGCAACTGACGCAGCGATAGGCCTGGTAGCAGGCCGGCGCCCGTGAAAATTGATCGCGAAATCCGCCAATCAAATGTCGGAGCGAATGGCAGCCAAAGGTGTAGCCGCCAAGCAGAACGACGTTAATAGCCAGCACAATCGTGCCGAGACCGACACCAAGGGAAGTTCTACCGGCCGAATCGATAAACCAAAGTGCCTTCCAAACGTCGATGGAAAGAATCACTATAAAAATCAGCGCGAGATAAAGAAAATAGCGATGGACGTTCTGCATGATGAGCGGGAAGGAACGTTCGCCCAAATAGGTCTTGCGCGGCTCGCCCACCGTACAGGCCGGCGGGTCGGCCCAGAATGCCTTGTAGTAGGCGCCCCTATAATAATAGCAGGTGAGCCGGAACCCGCCCGGCGCCCAGAGAATCAGGAGCGCGGGTGAGAATAAAAGCCAGGCCGGCCACCAACTCGGTTTTGGCCCAAACCAGCTATGGGGTGAATCACCAACGATTTCCGGCGAGTAAAATGGCGAGATGTAGTTGCCAAAAAAATAATGGGCTCCCTGAAACGCCGCCCAAGTCGAATAAACAATGAACGTGCCAAGGCCCAAAAAAACCAGCAACGGCTGCGTCCACCAGACATCGGCGCGCATCGTTTCGCCAAAGGAACGTCGCGGTAATTCAGCTGAAACAGTGGACATGACCTGCGAATTATGACACGTGCCGGCACGCAGGCAACGCAACAGAGGCTATTGGGCCTGCGCGTTCGGCGGACATTTTCTCAGTTGGCGGCACCAGCGGAGTGAAACTCCGCTGGGCGCACGGACTGGAAAGTCTGTGTTCCCGGCGCGCTTCCTGCAAGGAACACAGGCTGTTAGCCTGTGCGCCCAGCGGACATGTTGTCCGCTGATCGTGATTGAACGGGAAAATAAAACCGCTAAGCGTATTTCCGCGTGACCAACTTCCCCGGCTTTTATCGCTCCTCCATCGGCAAGAAAATGATCGTCGCGCTCACCGGCGTGATTCTCATGTTGTTCGTCATTGGGCATCTGCTGGGCAACCTGCAGATTTTTCTGGGACCGCGCTGGGTCAATGATTACGCGCAACATCTGCGTGATCTCGGCCCACTCCTCTGGGCCGTCCGGATTACCCTGCTAGTTGCGGTTTTCCTCCACATTTATTTTACGGTCAGCCTCGCGCTCGATAACCGGCGTGCCCGCCCGCAGGGCTACAAGAAAAGGGATTACATCAGGGCGAGCTACGCTTCGCGCCACATGGTCGTGAGCGGGCTGGTTGTGCTCGCCTTCGTCGTTTTTCATCTCCTGCATTTTACCGGCCGTAAGTTCGACCCTCACTTTCCGCTGCTGAAGAACGATCCGCTCAACCATTACGATGTTTACTCGATGATGGTTTACGGGTTTCAGAATGTTTACGTCTCCGCGTTCTACATTATGGGGTTGTTCTTGCTCACCCTTCATCTGACCCACGGTGCTTCGAGCTTTTTCCAATCGCTCGGTCTGAACGACAAGAAGTTGACGCCGCAGCTCGCATTTGCCGCGCGCGTTTTCGCCTGGCTTCTTTTCATCGGTTACACCGCCATCCCGGTGGCGGTTTTGCTCGGCCTCATCCAACCGGCGCAGCAATTATGATCGGAAAACTCGACGGCAAAGTTCCGCCCGGTCCGCTCGAGCAAAAATGGCGGAACCACAAGAATAATTCGCGTCTCGTTAGCCCGAATAATCGCCGCAAATTTGAGATCATTGTGGTCGGTTCGGGACTGGCCGGCGGATCGGCCGCGGCCACTCTAGGCGAGCTTGGCTATCGGGTGAAATGTTTTTGTTATCAGGATTCGCCGCGTCGCGCCCATTCCATTGCGGCGCAGGGCGGGATCAATGCCGCCAAGAATTACCAAAACGACGGCGATAGCGTTTTTCGATTGTTTTACGACACCATCAAAGGGGGCGATTTCCGTTCGCGCGAAGCGAACGTTTACCGGCTGGCCGAAGTCAGCAATCTCATCATCGATCAATGCACTGAGCAGGGCGTGCCGTTCGCGCGCGAGTATGGCGGGCTGCTTGCCAATCGTTCCTTCGGCGGGGCGCAGGTTTCACGGACGTTTTACGCCCGCGGCCAAACCGG
>QHQU01000167.1 GCA_003219925.1 Verrucomicrobiota bacterium | reverse complement strand
TAACCTTCGAGCGCGAGTTGCCAGCCAAGCGCCGAGGAGGGCGCGACCATCGCTTCGTGGTTATCGACCGGTGCGATGTTGATAAATCCCACCAATTCCATGCATATTCGCAACGTCGATATTGTGCAGGACCTCCTCCTTTTTTTGGTCGCCGAGATCGTCGGCTTTCACTCCCGTGGTGATAGCGATGATTCCTTCGTCGGGCCCTAACTCCAAGGCGGGAAAACGTTTTCGTTCCAACCACATTCGATTTGCGCCGCGACAATCCGGCACTGTTATGGTGATGCGGGCCCCCGGTTTCAACACCTCAAACCAACGCCCGAAGCTCGCTATGACGTCGTCCACATGCTCAGCCACGTGTCCGGCGTAAATCTCATCGGCGCAGTTGGCTTCGAAGCTGGCAGAGTGGAAATGTCTTCGTAACGATCGGCTCGCACCTCATTGCGGTCGATATTGACATAACCTTCCTGGTAGAAAATCCAGCAATCGAGGTTAAGTTTCACCTTGCCAAGATAAGACGCGTAAGTTTTCAGCAATCGGGCTGGCCGCGCGAACTGGCCGCGAAAAACGAAATCTCATTGTATGATCAATCCAACTGGCGACGAATTTAATGAGGAGGTTCCCACTAGCGCATCGGCCGACGTGGGTGCTTTCCAGACAAGCAACCGTGGTATGTCCGGCACTGCGAGCAACGCGTGGGAACAAACCAAGGAGAAAGCGGGCGCGGCGCGAGAGCGCACCGAGATTTTTGTGCGCAGCAATCCGATCCCGATCCTGCTTAGCGCGCTCGGCATTGGCATCGCGATCGGACTGGCGATTCGCTACGCCTCGAGCACGGCCGAAAGGAAGATCGAGCCGGAGGAAAAAATAGGCGACGGCGCACTAGGTTTCCTCTCGCTGCCGTTTCTGTGGCCGATGCTGAAATCGGTCAAAGCCAAGGCCGAAGATTCGGCAGATGCGCTCAAGGAAGGCGTTGATCGCTTGAAGAACGTGAAGGTTTCACATTATACCAAACCGATCCGCAAACGCTGGAAGGCCTGGACGAAGTAAATTTTCTTCTGTAGCGGCGGCCTATGACCGCCGAGTCTTTGCCGTCATCCCGAGCGGAATCGAGGGATCCCGATGAAGTGACCTCAAAGCTTTTCGCGACGGGATCCCTCGGCTTTCGCTCGGGATGACGAGCAGACGAGTTGAACCGCGCCCGATCTTGCGGAAACTGGTCGCGCGATCATGGCGACCATTTCTTCAGCGCGTCCCTCCTGGCAGCGCGGCCGGGTCTTCAAATTTTTCGCGTCGCTCAAGCTGGCGGTCGTTTTGCTCGCAGTCCTGATCGTTGCGGCCATTGCCGGAACGATTTGGGAATCGAGCTTCGATGCCAAAGTCGCGCGTGCTTACGTTTATCGCGCGCCCTGGTTCAATCTCTGGCTCATCTTACTTGGCGCTAATCTCATCGTCTCCGCTCTGTCGCGCTGGCCGTGGCGGAAACATCACGTTGCCTTTCTCGTTACTCATCTTGGCATCATTACCCTCCTGACCGGCTCGCTCATCGGTCGCATTTTTGGAATCGAAGGGACGATGACCTTGTTCAAAGGCGATCCGCCGAGCAACCGTCTCCTCATCGATGAACATCAACTGCGTGTTCATGATTCCGATGGCGTGTTGAAAGGTTATCGCGCGGAATTTTTGCATCGCCCGCCAACACCGAAGCATCCGCGAGATTTGGGAAAACTAGCCAGCGGTGCGCGGCTCAGCGTGATTGATTATGCCGAGGCAATTGACGCCAAACTGAATCCGCGGCCGTTGGATTCGGGCGGAACGGCCGCGCTCCATTTCACGATCAAAACTGCGATGATGGGGCAACAACTGGAAAGTTGGTTGCTCGCCGGTGACGCCCAAAATGGAAAATTCGCCATGGGCCTGGCCAACATCGAATTGAAACGCGGGAAGGCCGAGATCGTTAAACCTGGTCATCCCGGGCAGAGCGACGCGACGTCGGGGGACCCCGGGGAAGTTACCTCACAGCTTACGCAACGGGATCCCTCGACTTCGCTCGGGATGACCGAGTTGGAAGAATCCATCTTCGTCTTTGCCAAAATGCCCGAGCAGATCAGTCACGTCGCCAAAGGCGGCGGGACCGGAGCAAAAATTTCGTTCTCACCGCCGCAAGATGGCGACAAAGGTCAGCTCACCATTTCACTCGCGGGAAAAGCGCAGACTCTCGATGTCGCGCAAAATCTCAAAAGGGAGATCGAGATTGCGGGAACGCCATTCACTGTGCGAATTGAAAACTATTGGGCCGATCTCCGAATGCAGGATGGAAAACCGGTCTCGCTCAGCGATTCGCCGAATAATCCTGCGGTCGTCGTCACCATTCGCGGCCGCGGAGTTCCAATTGCAACGGCGGCGCCAAATACGCATGGAAACGGACAGGCCGTTTCAACCAATGGCGGGCCTTCAACCATTCCGAACATTGCTCCGGCAATGAACGAAGCGAACGCTGCAGAAAATCAGCTCACGTTTTTCGTTGCTGACGACGGCGCGATTTCCTACGAGTTGGATTCGCGAAAACTCGGCCATTCCTCGGGCCCGCTGGAATTAAATAAACCGCTCGTCACGGGCTGGGCCGACTGGCAACTGGTGGTCGATCGCATTTTGCCGCACGCGGAGCAATGGATGGATTTCATGCCCGCGAAAGGTGATAGCGCAAATGAATTGCCCGACGGCGTCCGCGTTCGAGTGGAACAAAATGGCAAAGCTTTCGAGCAATGGATTTCGGGGGGTTGGCAAATCACCGTTCCGACGTCCCCAAATCCAATTGGCATTTCCTACGGTTGGCGCTCGACGCCGTTGCCAATCGCGCTCGAGCTGATGGATTTCGAGGTCGCGCGCAATGAAGGCAGCGATGCGCCCGCTGGATTCAAAAGCACGCTCCGGGTCTCGACCGCCGAGGGCGATAGCGCCAGCGGCCAATGCTGGATGAATCATCCCTTCAGTTTTCCGGGCAGTTGGTGGCGAACCTGGAGCGGCCAAACCTTCAAGATGTCACAGGCGTCGTGGAATCCGGAGAATCTCGGGCAAAGCACGATTCAAATTTTGCGCGACCCCGGCTGGCTCTTGAAATGGATCGGTTCGCTCCTGATTGTGACCGGCGTGTTCCTGTTGTTTTATGTGAAAAAATTTCGGCGGCAGTACGCTACCGCGAAAACCAAACCGATTGTTTCGCCTTCTCCGGCTCCGGAAGAGCGTCAAGTTGCGGTCTCCTAGCGGCGCGTCATTTCATCCGGAAGTTCGACGCAAAGTGGGGGTGGCGATTTCCATCTGGGGAGCGCACGCGCCCTCGCGTGCTCATTGCGGCGCCTCGCTGCAATGCTCTAGGAAGAGAAAAGTTCGCGATGGCGGGGACGCCATCGCCAGCACGCGAGGCGCGTGCGCTCCCCAGAGTCGCTCGGCATGCTCTTAAGCTATTTTCCCCACCAGAAAATCGGCTACGTTTTCGCGCCAGATGAGAAAAATTTCCTTCTTTCTCGCACTCGCTTTTACCGCGTGCGGCCGGCATCAACCGCCGGCTTGGGATGCTGTGGCAGTAAGACCGAACCATCCGTGGGGTTATTATAGCGGGCAGGTCGAAGCGCGCTGGGAAAACGATGGCCGGCACATGACACTCCTGAGCGAACTGCGTTACATCGACCCCGATGGCGTTGTCTGGATCGCGCCGGCGGGCTCGGTTGTCGATGGCGCCTCAATCCCGCGCGTGCTCTGGTCATTCATGGGCGGGCCCTTCGACGGAAAATATCGCAACGCCTCCGTCCTGCACGATGTCGCTTATGACCAAAAGACGCGGCCCTGGAAAGAAGCCGATCGCATGTTTTACAACGCGATGCGCTGCAGCGGCGTGAGCCCGACTGAGGCGAAGACAATGTATTACGCGTTATATCGGCACGGCAGACACTGGAAATACCCGCGCGGGGTTGCCATCGCGAGCGCGCGCGACGAGCAAACTGTCCCCCGCGCATTACCAGTGAGCGAAGAGGAGATCGAGGAAACCAGAAGCTGGATCGAGAACGCGAATCCATCGCTGTCCCAAATCGAAGCCAGAGCTGCCGCCGCGCCGTCGCAATAGCTGTTTCAATCCGCAATGAAATCGCGTCAAGCCGCCGTCATTTTCGTTTTCATAACGGTCGTTCTCGACATGCTCGCGCTTGGCCTGATCGCACCAGTGCTGCCGAAATTGGTGCTGAGTTTTTTAAACAACGACATGAGACGCGCCGCTAACTGGAACGGCATCTTCCTGACGGTTTTCGCGGCGATGCAGTTTTTCTTCTCACCCGTGATCGGCGTTCTTTCTGACCGGATCGGTCGGCGCCCGGTCCTCCTCCTCTCGAGCCTTGGGCTCGGTCTCGATTATGTCGTGATGGCGCTTGCACCTACCATTGGCTGGCTCTTTCTCGGCCGCATCATTTCCGGAATCACCGCTTCGAGTATTCCCACCGCGATGGCCTACATCGCCGATGTAACCCCGCGAGAAAAACGCGCCGGAGCTTTCGGATTGATCGGCGCTGCCTTTGGCATCGGGTTTACCTTCGGCCCAGTCGTCGGCGGATTGGTCGGCAACACTAACCCGCGCATGGCATTCTGGGTCGCCTCCGCTTTCAGCCTCGCGAACTGGCTCTACGGGTTTTTCTTCGTCCCGGAATCTTTACCCAAAGATAAACGCAAAGAATTTTCCTGGCGCCGGGCCAATCCGGTCGGCTCCCTCGTTTTGCTGCGCTCCCATCCGGACTTGTGGAAACTGGCGACGATTCAGTTTCTCGCCTACGTCTCGCACGAAATTTTCGCGATCTGGGCACTCTACGCGATCTATCGCTTTGCCTGGGATCCGCGGAGCATTGGTAATTCACTTTTCGTTGTCGGTGTGTGCACGGCAGTGATTTCTGCTGGTCTGACCGGACGAATCGTCACCTGGCTCGGCGAGCGTCGAACCCTTTACATCGGCCAGTTTTTCGGTGCGGTTGGAATGTTGATCGCGGGACTCGCGCGCAATGGCGCGATGTACATTGCGTCAATTCCCGTGATTTCGATGTGGAATATTTCCTTTCCAGCCGCGCAAGGAATCATGACGCACCATGTGAGCGAACAAGAACAAGGCGAATTGCAGGGCGCGATCAGCAGCTTGCGGTCCATCGCTTTCGTCATCGGCCCATTTTTGTTTTCGTGGACCTTCGCCTGGTTTATCGACCCGAGACATTCCTTCCACGTCCCCGCCGCGGGATATTATTTGGCAGCCGCACTTCTCTTCACCGCAATGCTAATGGCAACGGGGATCAGACAACCGGACTTTTCTGCCGCAAAATCTCCGCCTCCAGATCGCATTCCTGATGTCGTGCCGCCCGAAGGTGTCACTTCCGGAAATGTCGCGCCGCTCCCCGATGCTTTGAGGCGGGATGACGTCTAACGGTATCTGCCTAGGGCCGGCTGCGGGATGATTTCGCCTCTCTCTTGTTTATAGGGAGAGGATCCAGTTGAGGAATCTTCCATTAACACCGGCCTTCAGGCCGGTGCTTGTCCGCCTGAAATGGAAACGAGCCGTTTTAAACGGCCTACCGAGGCCGAGATGCATTCCGCGCTGCGGCTTGCGTCGTCACCATGAAAAAGCCGTTGAAACGGCTAACTGTGCTGAGTCGGGATGTACACCCGGCCTGAAGGCCGGTTTAATGAGAAAAGAGCTGGCGCCCGATGCCAGAGGGGCGCTCGCGGCGACCGACGCTACACACATCTTAACGCGTCAGTCTTTCGAAACCGAGCGCGAGCAAATTCTGCAAAGACCAATTGTCGTCGACTTGCACCCAGCGTTCGCCGCCCTGCGGTTGCGTCGTGGCATTCAATACCGCCGTGACGTGACCGCTGCGTTTAACCAGAAAGATTTGCGCGTTCGGCCCGAGTTTGTAACCGGCATATGGAAAATTCGGGTGTAACGCGGCAATCGGGATCCGTACCTGATGGCGCGTGCGCGCGACAAATTCATTTCGGGCCGCGTCGAAACGCAGACCCGGAAAGACAAAGTCGAATGTCTCGTCGCGCCGGGGCTCGCGATCGCCGGCGTAGGGATAATTGCTGAATGTTACGCGTGCGATCATCTGGTTAGTAAAATGGTTGCGTTCGATCTGATGAGAAATCGCGTCGCCATAAGCGAACGTGTACGCCTTATTCGGGCTAACGATTTCGACGCTTTGTCCGTACGCGCCGGGAACTGCTAACACCAGTAAAGCGAGGAACAATTTCATCCGCCTGACTTTCGCACGAATTCATTTTCACCGAAAGCGTCACTCAAATGCGATGACATGGTGACGGCGAGACCAATTGGGCTCGCGAGTCATTAAGGCCAGCATTTTGGACGGCGCCGGCAAAGCGAAGCGGCGATGGCGCTTTTTCCACCGTCGATGTGAACCCCGAGCGCACAGAGCACGCCAAGTGATTCGCGCTGCAAGCAAAGCGGTGTGGCGCTGCGCTTCCCACCGCACTCCAAAATGCCGCCTACCTCAGGCGACGGCGAATGCGTGAGTCCACCGACTGAAGCATTTCCAAGCCCCGGCCGGTCCGGCGGTCGTAGACCGCGCTACAGAAGCTCAACACACCATTGTCAGTTTTGCTGTTCTTTGGCGTGTTTAGCGGATAAACGTCTCATCGCGCCGTTGCTCGCGTCCGCGTTGATTCGCATCATACGCGTGTTAACATCGACATCGTGATCATGGCGTTGTCGCGCTGCTTTGCCTTGATTGTTGCTTTGTCGATTTTTGCAGTGACTCTGCCAGTCCGCGCTGAAGTGCCCCAGCCGCGGCAGCATCGGATGAGCTGCTGCGCACATATGGCGGGCAAGCGCGGCCATTGCAGGGGCAGCGAACCCGTCAAATCGCAAGACCGCCAATGCTGCCCGGGCTGCGCCGTTGGCCTTTCGTTGTTTTTAACCTCAACCGCGGCTTTTATTTTTTCACCAGAAGGCGGCAAAAGACTCATCGACGACATCGCCGCCTCATCATCACGGTCCGACCGTCCACCCGTTCCACCGCCGCGCGCCTGACTGGTTTGTTCGCGTCGGCTCGCTCACGCGTGAGCGAGAAGCAATTCAATTCAACAGGAGGGACTCAATGAAGTACCTTTTGATGATTATTACGACCCTGGCCATGATCGGCACAGCGACCGCGACTTCGCGGAGCGCTGATTGCTGCGGTGGCGGCAGGTGCTGCTCCGGCGGTCACTGCTGCGCAAGATAAGCGCAGGGAAAGTTATCGGAAGCCTCCGCCGGTGAAAAATCGGCGGAGGTATTCCGCATCTCCAGCAATGCTCAAATTTTTCTTAACTTTTATTTTAATCGCGACGATCACATCCGCGCTCCTGGCGCAACCTCCGACACCGGAAGCCACGCAATACACCTGCGTAATGCATCCCGAAGTAGTGCAAGATCATCCCGGTAAATGTCCCAAATGCGGGATGGAATTGGTGCCGATGAAGAAGCCGAGCGATGCACACGAGACCCACGCAGGGGCGGTTCACCGAACGGTTCACAACGGAGCGGAGGGACGAGCTTCCGCTCGTCCGATTTCAGGCATGGCCGAAGGGCACGCCGTCCATGATCACACGATGCATGAAATGAAAATGCAATCCTCGGTGAACCTTGCCGACCCGATGACGCGGGAAGGGTCGGGCACAAGCTGGCTGCCCGATTCCTCGCCGATGTACGGACGCATGTTCATGCTTGGAAACGACATGCTCATGCTCCACGGCGCGATCTTTCCGCGTTACACCAATGTTAGCACCCAGCGCGGCGACGATCGCATCGGCGCGCCGAACTGGCTGATGGGAATGTTCTCGCATCCCCTCGGCGACAGCGCGCAGTTAGGCGTACGCCTGATGATGAGTCTCGATCCGCTGACCGAAGGAGGCCGCGGTTATCCGCTGCTTTTTCAATCGGGCGAATCTTGGCACGATCAACCGCTGCACGACCGGCAACATCCGCACGATTTGTTCAGCGAATTATCGTTGAGCTATTCGCAAAAATTTACGTCCGATTTTTCGGGCTACATTTATTTCGGTTATCCCGGCGAGCCTGCCCTCGGGCCTCCCACATTCATGCATCGCATTTCGGCAATGGATGATCCCGATGCACCCCTTGGCCATCACTGGCAGGATTCGTCGCACGTCACCTTTGGTGTTGCCACTGCCGGGCTAGTCTGGCGCGCCGTGAAAATCGAGGGCAGCGTTTTCACCGGACGCGAGCCGGACGAAGACCGCTACGATTTTGATCGGCCGCGATTCGATTCCGCCAGCGGACGCATTTCCTGGAATCCGACGCCGGACCTTGCCCTGCAGTTTTCGCATGGCTACTTGAAGAGCCCGGAAGCGATCGAGCCCCTGTTGAACCGTCATCGTACCACCGCTTCGATCATATATAATAAGGTGCTGGGCCACGACGCGAATTGGGCCACGACCTTCGTCTGGGGACAGAACAACGACACCCGCGAAGGCAAAACGCAATCCTTCCTCCTCGAATCCGATCTTCAGCACGGGCGTGACACCTTTTATACCCGGCTCGAGCGGGTGGAAAAATCGGGACACGAGCTCGTGCTTAGCGGCAGCGACCTGGAAAAAATCTTCCCGATCTACGCTGCGTCATTCGGCTACGTGCACGATTTCACGCATGGCAATGGCATTGACGTCGGACTCGGCGCGCAATTCACCATCGATCATCGGCCGGATGAATTGGATCGGTATTACGGCGATGAAATTGGCTACGGCCTGGAAGTTTTTCTTCGAATCCGTCCGTCGCTTCATCGGCACCACGCGATGGCTGATGCGATGAAATAGATGGCGGCGACCCAAGTGTTTCTCAATCCCATCTGGTGCCGCCGCGCTCGCCGTATCCTACGCGCTGTGTTGTCCCAAAAATCCGACTTAACCGTCGATCTATTCGCTCACTCCGCGGCTCGACGGAGTCTCGCCCTACCAATACGTCTTCGCGAAAATCTTCCTGGTAGGGCGACGCTCTGCGGAGCCAGATCAATCTGTATCCGCCTTCCGACTCGACAGAGTGTCGGCGCAATGGATCACGCTCGACACGGCGAGGACACGGTTCAGTCATTGACGCTTGCGGATTCCTTGGGATTTGGGTTTTGGACCTTGGGATTTCCTTTCTTGGCGGCGCGTGTGCTGCCCGCAAGGCCTTCTACTTGTCAGCCGCCCCATGCATGCGCAAAGTAGTTGCTCCTCATGCCGCGCCTGCCGAAGCAGAATTATCACGACATCGAGCGCATTATCGAGATGGATTTCCTGCGCGCGACTGAAGCCGCCGCGCTCAATTCCCTGAAATGGCTTGGCCGCGGCGACAAGGAGGCGGCTGATGCCGCCGCCAGCGACGCCATTCGCGGCATGTTCGATCTCATGAACATCTGCGGCGAAGTCGTCATCGGCGAAGGAATTAAGGATAACGCGCCCGGAATTTTCAAAGGCGAACAGCTCGGCACCTGGCTACCGGGAACCCCGCAGTTCGATATCGCAATTGATCCGATCGACGGCACGACCAACATCTCCAAAGGCGCGCCCAATTCGATCAGTTGCATCGCGGCGGCGAGTCCGGAAGAAGGCGTCAAAGTCGCGCTCCGCGATGTGCCATCATTTTACATGACGAAACTTTCCTATGGCCCGCGCGTGATCCAATACATGCAACGCCGGGGCGATAATTTGAAACTGGAGGCGCCCATTCCCGAAACACTGGCCATCGTGGCGCGCGCGGTGGACAAACGTGTGCAGGACATCGTCGTCATGATGCTCGACCGCCCGCGGCACAAGGAAATGGTCGACGAAATCCGCGGCGCGGGCGCGTCCCTTCGCATGATCGGGGACGGCGACATCGCGGCGGCAATGGCGCCCGCCATTCCCGACAGCGGGGTCGATCTTTACATGGGAATCGGCGGCTCGCCCGAAGCGGTGCTGGCGGCGGCGGGAATCAAATGTCTCGGCGGCGACATGCAATGCAAAATGTGGCCGCGCGATGAGAAAGAACGAAAAAAATTGGTCGAAGAGGGTTACGAAAAAGAACTCGATCGAATTTATTCTGCCGACGATCTGGCCAATGGAAAGAACATTGTTTTTTGTGCCACCGGCATCAGCGATAGCGCGCTTTTGCGTGGCGTCCGGTCCCAGGGCGCGACCGCCATCACCCATTCGATTTTGATGCGCGCAAAAAGCCGGACCGTCCGTTTCATCCGTGCCAGCCACGATCTTTCGCAAAAAACCATCCGCCTCCGCACCACCAACCGCGAAGCCCGTATCTGATGCGCATGCCTGTTTCCGATCCGATTCACGACTTCGGTCTCTCCCTCCTCTTTGCTCCTTGCTCTTTGCTCCCTCCTTTGTTGAAATTGAGAGAAATCTGTCGCTTATGAAACAAGTATCCAAGACCGAACTTTCACCCGACAACGGCTGCGTCATCGATACCAAATGGAAGGTGGGGCCGTTGAGTTATCACGCCTGCGCCGCCTCGCCCAAAGACGCGCACGGCAAACCGCTCGAAGGAAATTTGCGGCTGCCTGAGATCATCGTTTACGATCACACCGGCTTCAAAGGCGCCTATGCCCGCACCAATCTCAGCTTCCATTATCTGGGCGATTTCTGGAACGACCGTATCAGTTGCGTTATTGTCGTCAGCGGCGTCTGGCGTTTTTATCGCGACGAATATTACAAGGGCGATTACTGGGATCTGGGCCCCGGCTTTTACGAGAGCTTCTTCACCGCAGCCGGCCCCGACGACGTCGTTAGCTCCTTCCAAGCCATCGCGCTAACGTAAGGTCGATCAGATCGGAGCGGCGGCACCCCGTGCGGCATAATGGCTCGCGCGCCTCGCGATGTTATACGAAAAAATGGTCGGCCTTATCGCGAACATTCACCTATATCTCGTTAGATTTATGCGCCTCCGCGTTCTCTTATTTTGCGCTTGTTCGCTCGCCAGTGCAGAACACACCTTTTCGTCCCAAGCGACAAGCCCGTCACAAGCATCAGGTGACGAGCAAACACTCTGGGGCCTGGAGCGCGCCTATTGGCGCTACGTCGAGGACAATGACTTGGCTGCTTATTCAGACTTGTGGCACAAGGATTTCTTAGGTTGGCCATCGGTTAGTTCCGCCCCTGTCCGTAAAGATCACATTACCGATTGGATTACATCCCAGACCGCGAAAGGATTGGCGTTCAAGACCGTTGAGTTTAAGACTGCTGCGATTCAAATTACCGGGGACGTCGCTTTCGCCTGCTACTGGGTAACGTTTAGATGGGTGGACAAGGAGGGCAGCGGAGCGCCGCATACTTTCCGTATCACACATGCATGGCTTCGCAGCGGAAAGGACTGGCGCATCATAGGTGGGATGTCCATGCCAGAGTCTGAGAATCCAGCGAAGTGACGGGGTGGTCACATTTTGTGTCTCGTTAGGCCCATTCGTCGGTACAGTTATGTTGATAGAAGTTCGACGTGCGATCGCCGAGGACATTTCGCGAGTGCTAAAATTCTATGCCGGGCGGCGCTACGGCGGCGGGATTCGGCCGGAGGATGCACTGCTGCTCGCCGAACATGACGGTGAGCTGATCGGCATCGTTCGCCTGACGACAGAAGAGAGTTTGGTTGTGCTGCGCGGAATGCAGGTTGACCCGCGCTTTCAACGCCAGGGAATCGGGAAAAGACTCCTGGCGACTGTCGCCCAAGAGCTGGATGGCAAAGGCTGCTTCTGCATCCCGTATGCGCATCTCGTCGGTTTCTATGGCGGAATCGGATTCCACGTGATGGAACCCGCGAAGGCACCCACCTTTCTCCGGCTGCGGCTGGAGAAGTATCGAGACCGCGGCGATGGGAACGATTATCTCATCATGCGCCGTGAAGGTGTCGCAAGCTTCTAACTCGGTTCGCGCCGACACCAGTCTGACGTCGTGAATTCCACAATCACGCCCGAACAATTCGAAATGCTTCTGCCGCTTGCCTGTGAGTGGGCAGCTGCGCAGGAACAGCGCATCCTCGCAACAGGCGAAGCACTGTCGGACACGATGCTTGGCGATGCCCGTCTTGTGGGTGTCGCCGACCCTGAAAGGGTCCGCTTGCTCTACGTGCCCGAGATTCCCATCCCCGACGATCCGGCGCTAAGCGCTGCGGTTGAAAAAACGCAATTTCTTTCGCCGCTCACCCGCGGTCTGACCCTGCGCTATGGAATCTTTATCCGTTCCGACTGCAAATCCGACCGAACGATGGTTATCCACGAACTGGGTCACACCGCGCAGTATGAACGCCTTGGCGGGTTCGAGCCTTTTCTTCGGCGTTATCTTTTTGAGTGTCTTACTATCGGCTACCCTGAAGCTCCGATGGAGCAAGAGGTGATTGAACTCACAGCGCTGATATGTGGTTCACAACAACAGGCCTGAGGGGCGATCGACCCTATGCCTTCAGGCTCCGATGATTACGATTGTTTTCGAGAGCTGATTCAGGAGTTACGGCGCGAGCACTTCGACGAGGTAGCCGGAAGGATCGATTCCATATTGAATGACGTCGCATGGACGACCGGTTCGGAACTTGTCGGCGAGCTTGGCGCAGCTATCTGTGACTTTGAGCGAACTCAACCAGTAGTTTCTCCTTCGTTGCGGTCGGCTCTCGAACGATGTGCGCGGATCGTGGTTCGTGTTTGGCCAGATTTCCCGAAATAAGTTTCGCGGTACGGAAACTGGGATGTCCTCAACCTGTGCGTGAAACAATCGCCCAGACTTCCTCGGCGCAGGCCCACGAGAGAGTGAAGCCGGCGCCGCCGTGTCCGTAATTGTGAATGAGGGTGCGGCCGTCGGACAATCTTTCGCGCTCAAGGCGTACCCCGGATTTTCGAAACGGACGCAACCCGACCTTCACGACGATCACGGGCGGCGCTTCGATGCCGAGAATGCGGCTGCACTCGGAAACAATCGCGGTTGTATCGGCGGCCGAGGGCGCGCGATTTTCGCTGATCGAATTGGTGCCGCCGAAAACGCAATCGTGCGCGCGCGGAATGGCGTACATCAATGGGGCATCGTCGCAGACAATCGCCTGCGCCAGATCGAGCTTCGGCACAATCACGACCTGACCGCGGTGGGGTTCCAATTCCGAATCGCGAGCCAGTTCGCGTGCGCCGATGCCGGCGCAATTGACGATCACATCAAAATCGCGCGGAATTTCCTCCACCTTATTAATATGAGCCGACTCAATTGTGCCGCCGGCGTTGTGGAACCGGTTGGCCAGGTAATCGAGGTAGATCGTGGTGTCGATCAGGGGGACGTTGAGGGCGTAGCCGTGGGAAAAAATGGAGGGCAAAGCGGGAATTCTTAGAGATCCCTCGACTTCGCTCGGGATGACAGAAATGGGACGGGCTCCCAGATTTTTAGCCCAATCGGGAATTGGGATCTGGCCGACGCGGGTGAATTGCCAGATTTCGAGCAGCGAGACGCCGCTTCGCGAATCGCGCGCGAGCTCGCGCAGTCGTTCATAAGTGATTAGCGACCAGGGAATGACTTTGTCGGCCGGCTCGGCGTCATACGGAAACCAAACTGCCGCGGCCGCGCCCGACGTTGTTTTTTGGCCGGTTTCGTCCGCGAAAATTGTCACGTCCCATCTGCGTTCCGCGAAAACAACGCCGCAGGTCAGCCCGGAAACACCGGCACCGATGACGGCTGCACGATTTCGCATGCGATCAGGTATCCATCACCAAAACGGCCGCCCCGGTGAGCCGGCCGGCGCGCAATCGCGTCAGAGCTTCGTTTGCCTCTGCCAGCGGAAATGTTTCTGTTTCAGTCCGTATTGGGACACGCGGCGCAATTTTCAAAAACTCCGCGCCATCACGTCGGGTCAGATTTGCGACCGAACAAATTGCCCGTTCACCCCACAGATCGTGATATGGGAAGCTCGGGATGTCGCTCATGTGAATTCCAGCGGAAACTACGACACCGCCTTTATCGAGATGACGCAATGCGATCGGCATGAGTGCGCCGACAGGCGCGAAGATGATGGCGGCATCCAATTTTTCGGGCGGCGCCTCGTCAGATCCGCCAGCCCAGGTAGCACCGAGACGTTGCGCAAATTTCTGGGTCTCGAAATCGCCGGCGCGGGTGAAGGCGAAAACTTCACGTCCTTCAAAAACTGCGACCTGCGCGATGATATGGGCGGCGGCGCCAAATCCGTAAAGGCCGAGCCGTTTGGGATCGCCACATTTGCGCAAAGCGCGAAACCCAATCAAGCCCGCACACAACAACGGCGCGGCCGCGACATTGTCGAATTGCTTGGGAAGATGAAAACAAAAGCGGGTGTCGGCAACGGCGAATTCCGCGTAACCCCCGTCGATATTGTAGCCGGTGAATCTCGCACGATCGCAAAGATTCTCCCGACCGGACCGGCAAAATTTGCATCGGCCGCAAGTCCAACCCAACCAAGGAATGCCGACGCGATCGCCCGCGCGAAATGTTTTCACCGCGCGGCCAATCTTCTCGACCCGGCCAACAATTTCGTGGCCGGGAATTAGCGGCAATTTTGGTTCGGGCAATTCGCCATCGACGATATGGAGATCAGTCCGGCAAACGGCGCAGGCGGAAACGCGAACCAGCAATTGTCCGGCGTTCGGTCGCGGCTTGGCAATATCGCGCAATTGCAGCAATTTCTTCGGCGCATCCAAAACCATCGCACGCATGAGCGGAATTATGTCCAGGAAGAGCAGGAACGCAGGAGTTTATTCGCGATCCGGACTCGGCGGTGATAGACCGCTGCTACAGCAAACGCGGAGCTTTAACCGACGGAAAGCTTGCGCGGAAATGAAATCGCTGGTGTAAAGTTGGGCGATGGTTTCGATTAATAACGATGCCCTGACCGAAAAAATCCTCGCCGGCGAACGGATCACGGCGGAAGAGGCACTCTTATTATATGAATGGCCGCTGGAGGAGCTTGGCGCGCTGGCCGATCAACGGCGACGACAGGCGAAGCGTTCGTCCTACAACGGCGACGGAAATGAAATCGTGACTTACATCGTTGATCGCAACATCAATTACACCAACGTCTGCAACGTTTATTGCAAGTTCTGCGCGTTTTATCGCACCGAGAAAGATGACGATCATTACGTCATCTCATTAGAACAGCTCGATCAAAAGCTGGACGAACTTTCCGCCGTCGGCGGTGTTCAAATCCTGATGCAAGGCGGACATCATCCGAAGCTCGGCTTTGAATGGTACATCAACTTGCTGCGGCACATCCGCGAGAAATATCCGCACATCAACATTCACGGATTTAGTCCACCAGAGTTCCAGCATTTCGCGGAAGTTTTTGGAATGCCGCTGCGTGAAGTGATCGCGAAATTCAAAGAAGCCGGCCTCGGCTCGATCCCGGGCGGCGGCGGTGAAATTCTGGTCGACCGCGTGCGCCAGAAGATTTCGCCGCTCAAAATCAAGAGCGATGAGTGGCTCGAAGTGATGCAGGTTGCGCATGAATTGGGATTGAAATCGAGCGCGACGATGATGTTTGGTCACGTCGAAACGATTGCGGAACGGATCGAACATTTGCAGCGCATTCGCGATCAGCAGGAGGCGAGCGGCGGGTTTACCGCCTTCATATGCTGGACCTTTCAGCCGGAGAACACGGTGTTGAAAGTGAAGCAGAAGACGAGCGTGGCGGAATATTTGCGGACGCAGGCGCTGGCCCGGATTTTTTTGGACAATATCGAAAACATTCAAAGCTCGTGGGTGACGCAGGGACCGGGGATTGGGCAGGTGGCGCTGAAATTTGGGGCCAACGATTTCGGGAGCGTGATGATGGAAGAAAATGTGGTCAGCAGCGCGGGGACGACATTTCACCTGGATGCGAGGCAAATCGAATCACTCATTCGCGAAGCCGGGTACGAGCCGCGGCGGCGCAACAATTGGTATGAATTACTCAACTAGACCAGGCGTTGTGGCGCTTGCAACGAATTGCCGCTTGACGATAATCGCCTCTCTGTTGAAGTAATACCCGCGCTCCCCTACCGCGGCCCGACGATCTCCCGAAATGTTTTATAACTCGCTACGCCGCCGTTGGGGACGGATTTCCTTTTCCGTCTTTTTCGTGGCCACAATCGCATTGATGGCGAGGGCGCAATCGCCGCCGGATGTCGCGCGTCAGGCTCCGCCGATCGTTCGGTCGATTGATGTCCAGTACACTGGACCGGCCACGATCAGCCGCGAGCGGATACTGGCTCAGATGCGAACGAAGGTCGGATTGCCCTACTCGGATACTGTGGCCGAGACCGACATCCGCGCCCTTTATAATACCGGGCAGGTCCAGAACGTGCGCATTTTCGGTCAACCGGAAAGCGATGGGGTGAAAGTAATCGTGGCGGTGCAGACGCGCACGATGCTGAATGAAATTCAAATCGATGGCGCGACGCGGATCAGCCCGAAAAAGCTGCGCAAGAATCTCGGAGTGAAATTAAACACCCCGCTGCGAGAAGAAGATTTGGAGAAGGGCCGGGAAAAGATCATGGAAACGTATCAGGCGCACGGTTTCAACGATGTCGAGGTGACATTTCGCGTCGAAGCGATTGATGCCATCCGCGGCACTTCCCGCGCGGTTTACACGGTTAATGAAGGGATAAAAGGCTCGGTCAGCACGGTGCGCTTTGAGGGCAACACACATTTTTCCGACCGGGTGTTGCGCAAGCAGATGAAGACGAGACAAAAAACGCTTTTTTCTTTCGTCGATAAATCGGGCCGGCTGGATGAAACGCAGCTGCAGGACGATCTCCAGAAGGTCCGCGAGTTTTACCAAAATCATGGCTACATCGACGTGGCGGTGCGCGATGTTACCAAACAGCGAACGAGCAGTGGCGCCTTGCAAATCGTCATCGCAATTGATGAAGGCCCGCAATACCACGTCGGCAAATTAACTTTCGTCGGCTACAAGGCGACGACCGAGCAAAAGTTACGCGCGGTGGTGAAGATGAAGGAGGGCTCGGTTTATTCGGCAAAGGCGATCAAAGATGACGCCAAGGCCCTGGCCGACGCCTATGGCAGCGGCGGCTACGTCGACCTGACGATTGTTCCGGAAACTTCGGAGGCCC
>QHQU01000283.1 GCA_003219925.1 Verrucomicrobiota bacterium | reverse complement strand
CTTCCTCCGAGATCTGGCGCAAGGCCGCGTGTAACTGATTCCCGCAATCGCAGCGTCGCGAAGCAAAAACATCGCCGGTGAGGCATTCGCTGTGCACTCGCACCAGTGTTGGTTTATTCGGCGAAATCGTGCCTTTGACCAGAGCGAGGTGATGTGAACCGTCCAGTTTCGAACGATAAAGATGCAAATCGAAATCGCCGTAATCCGTCGGCATTTTCACGATTTGTTCGCGCTCGACCAATTTTTCGCGGACCCGACGATGTGCGATCAGACTCTGAATGGTGCAAATGCGGAGGCCGTGTTTTTTGCGGAACCGCATCAACTCCGGCAAACGCGCCATCGTGCCGTCGTCATGCAGAATTTCGCAGAGCACCCCGGCCGGCTGCAGTCCGGCCATGGTGGCCAGATCAACTGCCGCTTCGGTGTGACCAGCGCGGCGCAAGACGCCGCCGTCTTTTGCTCGCAAAGGAAAGACATGGCCGGGTTGCACGAGATCATTCGGCTCGGAAATGGGATTGGCGATGACCTGAATAGTTCGCGCCCGATCGTGTGCGCTGATGCCGGTCGTCACGCCGTCCGCGGCATCGACTGAGACGGTGAAGTCGGTCGAATACATTTCGCGATTTTCCGCGACCATGCGCTTCAGACCCAGCTGTTCCGCGCGTCCGTTCGAAATGGGAACGCAAATCAAGCCGCGACCATGCATGGCCATGAAGTTCACTGATGCCGCGGTCGCCTTTTCCGCTGCCATCACCAGGTCGCCTTCGTTTTCACGGTCGGCGTCATCTGTCACAATCACGATTTTGCCCGCCGCGACGTCGGCGACAACGTCGTCCACCGCGTCGAACTCGAATGTTTCGGGGGTTATTATCTGCGAAATCACAAGAGCTAACTATTAGGCCAGAGGTCGCTTACGGCAACCCTTAGTCCGTTCGGAAAGGCGCTCTCCAGATCGCCCTCGGAAGACGGAAGATTTGGCGCGGTCTTTCTTTTCTGTCATCCCGAGCGCAAGCGAGGGACCCCGCCGACGTGTCCGCGTGCGCAAGGCGGCTTGATCGTTAATCCGCGATTGTGGGGTCCCTCATCGTCTTCGCGATTCGGGATGACAAATCGCAACGCTCTTCGGTAGGGCGACGCTCTGCGGAGCCAACCATTACTCCACCGCTCCATTACTCCACTTTCTTCCCACTCGTCGCGACGATCGCTTCCGGCCGATACATATCCCGATTGCTCCCCTCAAATTCCGCTTTCAGTTTCACCTGAAAATGAGAAAGGTCGACCAAGTCCCAGCGTGTGAATTTCCACCGCCGATTAGCCGCCGGTTTCTCATGTTCAAAGCCAACAATGAAATGCACCGCGTCCTCGCGCACTTTGTTAGTCGCGATCTTCGGCTCGAAATAAAAAGTGCGAAATGAACTGTCGCGACTTCCGACTGCGTAAAGTTTCGGATCGAGATAATAAATGCGATGCGACAATTGATCGACGAGTTCCAGATCGGGATAGCCGGAGCGTTGTTTTCCACCTGCGGCCGTCTTCGGGAAATCACAGGCGAGACCCGGCGTCTTGTTTAAGAGCTCGCGGATCAAATCCTCAAAATGACTGCTCACCTCGTTTATGCGCGGGATTCCCTGAATCGGGCTCTCGGGAGCATTCAATCGCGCCATCACTTCATCAAGCACGCTACTCATTTGTTTCAGCACTCGCGCGTTGGTTTCGTCTTTCGGATTACAGGCGAGGACGTGCTTTCCCGTGGAATCGAAAATCACTTCGCTAAACGGAATCCCACGCAGCTGCGCATCTTCCTGCAATAACCACGGAATCAACGCATCAACGGCCGCCTTTTCGGTACTTGAGGGCACCGTAGCTGTTTGCGCGTTCACGTTTGAAAGCGCAATCACACTCACCGTCATCCCGACGCCGCACACGCGGGAGAGGGACCTCGCAAACGCCCACCTAAAGATCGGGTTCATCTCCAATCACCGCCGCCGTCTTCAGCAACGGCAAAACTTGTTCAAGAGCGTCGTTTGTTCGCGCATGCACACGCATGAGCGGTTCGTCTCGTTGCACACTCTCGCCAATTTTTTTCAAATCCGAAATGCCGACGGCCAAATCAATTTTGTCGTCTACTTGTTGGCGGCCTCCCCCAAGCAAGAATGACGCGCGTCCGATCTTTTCCGCGTCCATCGCAGTGATTTTGCCGGCGCGATCGGATCTGATTTCGTGGGTGATAGGTGCCTTATAAATCGCAGCGATTTCTTCAAGCACGCTGGCACTCCCATCCTGGGCTTCCACCAGAGAAATAAACTTCTTCCAGGCGCTGCCATCTTGCAGCCATTTTTGAAGTTGAGCGCGCCGCGCGTTCGCAACTTTGGTCGCCAGATCGAGGACCAGGTTAACCACATCGGGGGGGCCCTGGCCGTGCAGCACATCAATCGCCTCTGCCAGTTCAAGCG
>QHQU01000282.1 GCA_003219925.1 Verrucomicrobiota bacterium | reverse complement strand
ACGGAAAGAAGTCCGACTTGAACATTACTCCGGAGGTGCCGCAGGGCGACCAATACCCGCGCATTGGTATTTCCTGGGAAGACAATTATGGAATTGTCCTCGATACCTATGGAAGATTAACGCGCGCATATCCGACACCACTGGAACAAATCCGCGCCGCGACCCTGGCTGTGGTCAATACCCTCGGCGCCATTGCCTCGCCCAAGTCGGATGTAAGACTCCAGCACATGAGCGGGCCGGTCATGATGTTGCGGGTTTATTATTTGATGTTCGAAAATCGGGACGGCTGGCTGATGGCGTTGTGGTTCAGTGTTATTCTTAATGTTAACCTTGCCTTGCTGAATTTGATTCCGATGCCGGTGCTGGACGGCGGGCACATCGCTCTCGCGATCGTGGAAGCATTGCGCAGGCGTCCGGTCAACGCACGTGTCCTGGAGATCGTGCAAACGGCCTGCGCCGTGGTTATCATCGGATTCATGGTCTACATCGCCTTCTTTGATGTGCAGGACTTATTTGGGCGAGCCGGCCCGAAATTCACTCCGAAGGACAGTTCGGCCTCCGCTCGGTAAAACTCCGGTGCGGCCAGGCTGAACCGTGCCTAAATTGCCGGTATGAACCCAGCGATGACAACCACGGCGTTTGAACTGGATGGTTACCGGATCGTGAAGAATTTCGGAGTGGTGCGCGGCATCATTGTGCGATCGCGCTCAATTTTCGGAACGATTGGCGCGGGATTGCAGACCCTGGTCGGGGGCAACATCACCATTCTGACCGAGCTCTGTGAGAAAACACGCCAGCACGCGCTCGAGCTTTGTCTGCAGCATGCGCAGCAGCTGGGCGCGAACGCCATCATTGGTTTGCGCTATGACGCAACCGAGATCATGCAAGGCGTGACCGAGGTGCTTTGTTACGGAACGGCGGTCCAGGTCGAGCCGAAACAATGAACTACTGCGCGGATCCGTTTTCCTATCATCGGCGTGTGTCGCGTGAGGTGTGCGTTGGGACCGTTGGTGTGGGCGGCGACAATCCTATTCGCGTCCAATCGATGATTACCTGCGACACGATGGACACGGAGGCTTCCATCGCGCAGACGATCGAGTTGGCGGAGGCAGGCTGCGAGATCGTGCGCATCACGGCGCCGACCGTGAAAGATGCGGCCAACTTGCAACATGTTGTGCGCGGGCTGCGTGAACGCGGGTGCGATGTCCCGATCGTGGCCGACATTCACTTCAAGCCGGAAGCGGCGATGGAAGCAGCGAAGTGGGTCGATAAGGTGCGAATCAACCCGGGTAATTACGCCGACTCGAAGAAGTTCAAGATCATCGAGTATAGTGACGAGCAGTATGCGGCGGAGCTAACGAGAATTCGGCAGCGTTTTGCACCATTGGTCGAACTTTGCCAAGAACGCGGGATCGCGATGCGCATCGGGACGAACCATGGTTCGCTGTCGGATCGAATCATGAATCGTTACGGCGACACCCCGCTTGGGATGGTGGAAAGCGCGCTCGAGTTCGCCCGGATCGCACGCGATTTCGATTATCACGCATTCATCTTTTCGATGAAGTCGAGCAACCCGAAAGTAATGATCGCGGCCTATCGTCTGCTGGTCGCGCGATTAAGTGAAGAAGGAGCGGATTGGAATTATCCGATTCATCTCGGCGTGACCGAAGCCGGCGAAGGCGAAGACGCGCGGATCAAGAGTGCGATCGGAATTGGTTCGCTGCTGGCGGATGGGATTGGTGACACCATCCGCGTCTCGTTAACGGAAGACAGCATTCATGAGATCCCAGTGGCGAAAGCGCTGGTCGACTCTGTGGCGGCGGGCGTGTCGCCCGCAACTTCGCAGAGATCAGACGTCAGCGATCAGAGGTCAGAAATTTCCTTCGATCCGTTCTCCTATCAACGGCGCACGACGAAGAAGCTGGAGCGCGAAGGCGTGTCAGTCGGCGGCGACGAACTTGTGCGCGTTGTCATTCGCAAAGAGCAGCATGAAAAAATCGCGCACAAGATCGACAAGATGGGCGATTACAAGCCAGAGATCGTTTTTGAAAACGCCCACGTCATTGAGCTTGATCCGCGCGATGACGAAACCGTTGCGCGGATGAACGATTCCACGAAGACGCAACTTGTCACGGTTAAGGATGGGATCGATCTGCCGATGATCGCGGCGTTTCGCTTGCTGGCGGCGAAGTTACAATCGCGGCATCCGATCTTGCTCAAAGATGTACTCCGTCATCCTGAGCGGAGCGAAGCGGAGTCGAAGGATCCCGCGGATGGTACCTTAAGGCTATCGCGTCGGGATCCCTCGACTTCGCTCGGGATGACCGATTTTCTGCATACGTTGCTGATTGCCTCCACCAACATTGGTTCCCTGCTTTGCGATGGAATTGGCGACGCGATTTTGGTGCAAGGCGAAGAAGCGCCCGGACAATCGCTGCGTTTGAGTTACAACATTTTGCAGGCGGCGGGTGCGCGCATTTTCAAGACCGATTATGTCGCCTGCCCCAGTTGTGGCCGCACCTTGTTTAATCTGCAAACCACGACCGCCCGAATCAAAGCGGCGACCGTGCATTTAAAAGGAGTCAAAATCGCAATCATGGGCTGCATCGTAAACGGGCCCGGTGAAATGGCGGACGCCGATTTCGGCTATGTCGGAGGCGCACCGGGCAAGGTGAATCTTTATGTCGGGAAGCAGGCGGTAAAATTTAATATCCCGGAAGCAGAAGCAGTCGAC
>QHQU01000281.1 GCA_003219925.1 Verrucomicrobiota bacterium | reverse complement strand
CGACAAAAACAAATTGGGAACCGCGCGGGCAGTTCCGGGCGGTTTCTTATTTTCGCTTGAGCAGCCTTGCCCGGTTTAACGATTGCAGGGCCGGGACAACAAATTCGCCGTTCTTGCGAATAAGTTTACCATCAAAATAGATCTCGCCGCCGCCATATTCCCGGCGCTGAATGTTGACCATATCCCAGTGCACCTGGCTGCGGTTTCCGTTGTCGGCCGTCTCATAAGCTTGACCGGGAGTAAAATGAAACGAACCCGCAATTTTTTCGTCGAACAAAATATCGCGCATCGGATGCAAAACGTGCGGATTAAAGCCGAGCGAGAATTCGCCGATGTAACGGGCGCCGGCGTCGGCATCGAGAACATCGTTCAACTTCTTGGTTTGATTGCTCGTCGCTTTGACAATTTTTCCGTTTTCGAATTCCAGCCGGATATGATCAGAGCTCGTGCCCTGATAAATTGTTGGGGCGTTAAAGGTGACAAAGCCGTTGACCGAATCGCGCACCGGTGCGGTAAAAACTTCCCCATCCGGAATATTCCGATCGCCACCGCAAATGACGGCCGGAATTTTCTTAATACTGAAGCGCAAGTCCGTTCCGGGGCCCGCGATCTCGACCCGGTCGGTTCTCTCCATTAGTTTTTTTAGCGCGTTCATTCCCGGTTGAAGCTTGCGGTAATCGAGGGTGCAAACTTCGAAGAAAAAATCTTCGAAGGCCTCGGTGCTCATGCTGGCGAGCTGGGCCATGGCCGGGGTCGGCCATCGCAACACCACCCATTTCGTTTTCTGAACGCGGTGGTCCTGGATTGGCCTCATTTTTTTTGCAATTAGTTTCATCTGGTCGGTCGGCACGTCGGCCTGCTCGGTGATATTGTGGCTGCCTCGTACGGCAATGTAAGCGTCCATTAGTTTCATCCGGGCCAGTTCGTGTCGAGCCAGGAGACGCAACTGCGGTTCGTTCGCATCAAGGGCAAGCTCGCGGCTAACCCGGGCCCTTTGCAACTGCACGAAAGGGATCGCTCCTCGTTTCCGCGCCGCGCGCACGAGCGCGATCGTCATTTCATCGGGCGCGTCAAACGCCTCGATCAGCACCTTCTCATTGCGTTTTAACTCTGTGGAATAACCCGCCAGGATCTCGGCGAGTCTATCGAAGCGGGGATCACGCATAGATCGCTATGATTCCACCGCCCGCGCCGCATGCAACTCACAGAATTTACTTCTCAAATCAAGGGGCCCAAGGAGGGGAGCCTAATTAGGCGGCAAGTGCCGCCCTGAGTTAGGATCGCCTGACGGAGCGGCCGATCCACCTTTCCCTATGCAGGGTGGATCGAGCAGTCCCTTGCTCGATGACATTAGTCGGGCGTAACCGGGGTGCGTCCGACCGAATGATAGCGGAACCCCATTTTTGCCATCGTCGAGGGATCAAACAAATTGCGGCCGTCGAAAACAATCGGTGTGGTCATTTTTTCTTTCACCACCCCCAGGTCCACATTGGCGAATTCCGCCCACTCCGTCGCGATCACAAGCGCTTCTGCACCGTCAGCTGCAGCAAGCGCGTTTTCACAAAATCGCGCGCTCTTGATTTCCGGGATTTCGCGGGCCCGCTCCATCCCTTTAGGATCGTAGACCGAAACCTGCGCGCCCTCGCGTAACATGTCGGCGACCAAATCAATCGCGACGGAAGAACGGATATCATCTGTATCCGGTTTGAAGGTCAGCCCCCAAACCGCGATCCTTTTTTCGCGCAGGACCCAAAGGGTATCGCGAATCGATTTTAGAAACCGCTCTTTCTGCTCCGCGTTAATGCGCTGGACTTCTTTTAAGAGGGAAAAGGGGACACCGAGTTTTTCGCTTATGGTAATGAATGCGGCAATATCCTTCGGGAAACATGATCCGCCATAACCGATCCCGGCATTAAGAAAATTCCGGCCAATCCGCCGATCCATTCCGATTCCGTCCGCCACTTTTTCGATGTCAGCGCCGCTGGCCTCGCAAATGGCGGAGACCGCATTGATATAAGAAATTTTCAGCGCCAGAAATGAGTTGGCCGCATGTTTAATCAACTCCGCGCTACTGATATCGGTAACAAGAATCGGCGCCATGAATGGCTCATAAACCTTTTTCAT
>QHQU01000295.1 GCA_003219925.1 Verrucomicrobiota bacterium | reverse complement strand
CCGACCCATTCCCACCGTGAACATGTGGTGTCCCCAGACACCCAGGCTTAGGACTGCGATGGCAACACTCGAAGCGGCGACAAATTCGTAACCGAAAATTGGTTTGCGCGAGAAAACCGGAATGATTTCGGAAACGATGGCGAAGGCAGGGAGGGCCATGATGTAGACTTCCGGATGGCCAAAGGCCCAAAAAATGTGCTGCCACAGAACGGGCGAACCTCCGCCAATGGGTAGAAAGAAATGACCCTGTAGCTGACGATCGATCAGGATCATCGCCAGGTTGGCGTTTAAGACTGGAAGAGCGAAAATAATAATGAACGCGTTAACGAAATTGATCCAGGTAAAGAGCGGAAGGCGACGCATCGTCATTCCTGGTCCTCGCAGAGAAATAACTGTCGCGATGGTGTTGATGGCAAAACTAATTGAACCAATACCCAGGACGAAGAGAGCTACTGCCCAATAATCAACCCCGGGAGATGAGGAATAGGGCGTCTCACTCAAAGGTGCGTAGGAGAACCAGCCGACCGCGGGAGCGCCGCCAGCGAGCACGCTAAAGTGCAAAAGAATTCCACCTAACGGCACACACCAGAAACCAAAGGCGTTGAGACGCGGGAACGCCATGTCACGCGCGCCGATCTGGAGCGGCAGGACGTAATTTGCGAGGCCGAACACTACCGGCATGACGACGAGAAAAATCATCGTCGTGCCGTGCATGGTAAAAAGCTGATTGAAGGTATCCGGTTGGAGAAAGTGGTTGTTAGGCACTGCTAGCTGCAGGCGCATGAAAAGCGCTTCGACTCCGCCAATGATGAAAAAGACCAGAGCGGTCAACATGTAGAGAACGGCGATGCGCTTGTGATCAACGGTGGAAAGCCACGCGAGCTGATAGTGTCTGCGCTTGGCCGGATCGAGGACTGCCTCTCGGAACTCTGCGATAGTAGTGGTGCCGTTCATTGTAGCGTCGACAGATATGCCGATAGTTGATCGAGCTGCTCGTCCGTGAAGTTAAAGTCCGGCATCAGCGCCCCCGGCTTGATGTGCTGCGGGCTCTTAAGCCAAAGCCGCATGTTCGCTGGCGTATTCTCCAGAATACCGGCAGCTAATTGTTTGCGGCTGCCAACGTGTGTCAGATCCGGCGCGACGCGCAAGTCCGCTCCAGCTACTCCGCGAATTGCATGACAGTTGATGCAGGTTGAAGTCCGAAACAGCATCTGGCCCTTTGCGGTCGCGTCGCTAATCGCTGATTGCGCTGGTTGTAACTGAGCGCGTTGCCATTCCTCGAACTTTGAAGGTTCGTCGGCCACAACCAGGATGCGCATCCAGGCATGCTCGGTCCCGCAGAATTCCGAGCATTGGCCGATGTAAGTGCCCGGCTTATCCGCTTGCAACCAAATGTGGTTAGGTTGCCCAGGCACATTGCTCATCTTTCGGGTCAACTTCGGCACCCAGAACTCGTGTAAGACATCCTTTGACTCGAGCCGCACCGATAAAGGCTTGCCGACAGGAATATGGATCTCGTTAGCCGTAATTACTCCGGAGCCCGGGTAATCCACCTGCCACCAGAATTGATGCCCGGTAACAACCAGGTCAGGCAAAGGCGCCGGTGGCGGATCCGCGCGATTCATCGCGCTCAGTGTTATGGCTAAAAGAAAGATGACGATCAGGAACGGAATGATCGTCCACGCGATTTCCACCTTCCTGTTGCCCGGGATTTGTTTCGGGTCGGGCTCACCCGGCCGCGCGCGAAATCGAAAAATCGCGTAAATGATTGCGCCGGTTACAATGACGAAAATCAGAGCGAAGATGACCGTCGAATGGATCGCCAAATCGTAAATCGCGCGCGCCTGGGGCGACTGCGGATCGAGCGCACTGGACGTGTTCATCGCCAGAAAGCTTACATTTTCCTACCTCGTCCCCTAAACCATGCCGCTTTGCGCTCGCGGATTTGACGAATCAAAAGCGATTTGTAAAACAAGCCCGTGAGCAATGGCATGGCCTTTATTCCTCGTTCAAGTAACCAATTTCACTGTTATCGTTTCGCCTGCGGTTCGTAAAGCGCAAATACAAGAAGCGCAAATACGGAAGCTGGTGCTGGGTTCGCCCCAGTAAATGGGACCGGTTTTGGGGATCGATGGGTCGCCGTCGTAGACAATTGCGCTGCAGAAAGCTAGTCGCGAGACCAACAATTAAAGAGCGATATGCTCGACAACGCCGGAGGCATCACTCGCAACACCTGGCGGAATCGTACCGCCTTGCGCTTCACGCGCGCCAAGTTCAAAAGAAATCAAACGGGACTTGGCCCCCAGTAGAAATCGTCATTTCGGGCTTCCTTTCGGCTAAAGAAAAGCCGTTAACCCCACGAATTCATTGATCGCGGCCAGGATTCTTTGGTCGACATCGTCCTGCGTTTCGCCTGCGGCTTGAAGTCCACGTTTCGTTAGCCGCAAAGAATGGTCTCCATCCTCGACTGGGTGAAGGGAATTGGGCGCCTTCATTTGCGACCGGACCTCTTCGAGCAAGTCTGGCGGACATAGCGGGTCACGCGTTCCCTGGATAAAGAGAATTGGTGTTTGTAACTCGCGTAGAACCTTATCACGCAATTTTGTCCGATCACCGCCGCCGCAGAGTGGATAACCAAGGCAAATGAGGCCCGCGACTTCTTCTTGGAGCGCAACATGGCAGCCGATGCGCCCGCCCATGCTTTTCCCAATCAGAAAAATTGGTCCGGATGATTTCTTGCGTATCTCGGCTAAAGCGGATCGATGCGCGGCGATGAGTTGCGGC
>QHQU01000294.1 GCA_003219925.1 Verrucomicrobiota bacterium | reverse complement strand
TCCGGCTCCGCTCTTCAGAAATTTCTCTCGGCCTTCGGCGTCTTCGCGTTCCGTGTAAGCCTCATAATAAATCAACTTCCATGGACCTCACGATTTGGTAGCGAACGAAGCGCCTCGCGTATGCTCCGACAACCGCCTCTTAAGGTCCGTCGAGAAACCAATATAAAACCAATTGTCCTTCGTGGAATGCAACAGGTAGACGTAAAACATTCCCGTATGCGTACCCCGACAGCCGCGTGAGGCGAAGCCTTTTACGCGGCCGTCAACGAGATGGACGATCATTTTGGGTTAACCTTACATTGTGTGACTTGAGTTTCCGCTTGCGAACGACCGTTCGGTCCGCTGATTAGCAGACCCCAGATTAAGCCTCAGCCGTGTCGAAAGATGGCTTGGCTGGGGCCAACACGGAGACATCAAGGGCGGGGTTTGGACTTGGAGCAAAGTTTCGCGCGGAAGTGGTAGAGCAGGTGAGGCAGGTAAAAAATGAGTTTGCCGCAGACGATCACTCAGACTCGCGTTTGGAGTTGCACACTCGCTGACCAAGGTGACGGGGACACGTTCTCCGCGAATCGGGAATGCCTAAGGGCCACGTTCATTCGCTTTCTCCGCCAGTGCCACAACTGCTCGCTTGCTGCCGACGCGGCGTCGTTCTTTAATTGATCCAATGCCCTTGTTGCTACATCCTAACTTTGCGGCCCCGTAACGACAGACAGGACATTCCTTATGATGACCGACCTGCGGTTCGCGCTGCGCCAATTAATCAAATCGCCGGGGTTCACCTTTCTGGCGGTGATCACACTCACGCTTGGGATCGGCCTGAACACGGCCATCTTTTCATTAATCAACGATCTTTTCCTCAGAGGCCTGCCGTTCCAGGAACCGGAGCGGATCCTGCATATCCTGACCAAGGGGAAAGACCGGACGGACGAGTTCCAGATGTCGGCGCCCCGGTTCATGCTTTATCGCGACGCGCAGACGATTTTCTCCGGGTTCGCGGCGGAGAATCAACAGGCGGCGACGGTGACGGGCCTCGGCGATCCGTTGTCGGTGCCGATTTTCAAAGCGACGGCAAACTGGTTCGACGTGCTCGGAGTGCGGCCCATCATGGGACGAACCTTTCTGCCGCAGGAAGAAGAAGGCGCGGATGTGGCCATCATCACGGAGCGTTTCTGGAAAGCGCGGTTTGCCGGCAGCCAGGACATCATCGGGAAAACGATCGTGCTTGATGGCGTGGCGCACACGATCGTGGGCGTGATCGCAAACATGCCGGTCTCCTGGACGGGGACACCAAATGCCAATATCTGGACGACGAAGCCGATGGTGATCCCGGGTTTCTCGCATGAAAAGATGATGCGCGGCTCGACGTTCCTGCGCGTGATCGGGCGCTTGAAGCCGGGCGTCACACTTCACCAGGCGAAGGCGGAGCTGGGCACGCTCGAGCACGATTACCGCTCGCAATTTCCGGAGAAGGGCGACGCGCAATTCCGCAACATCATCAAGACGCTTCCGGAAGATGTAACGGAGAATTTGCGGCCCGGGTTCGCGACTCTGCTAACGGCGGTCGGGTTCGTTTTGCTCATCGCTTGCAGCAACGTGGCGAATCTGCTGCTGGTGCGCTTCAGCGGACGGCGCCGCGAGATTTCGCTCCGGCTGGCGTTGGGCGCGACGCGCGGCAGCGTCCTGCGACTTTTTGTTTTCGAAAGCGTGCTCATCAGTTTGCTGGCGGGAGTTCTCGGCGCGGCCCTGGCGTGGCAACTGGTGCCGCTCGTGCCAAAACTGACAGCGAACTTTCTCCCGATCGAACAGGGAAGCGCGAGCGCGCTCTCCGTGCCGGTGCTCTTGTTCACGATCGGGCTTTCGCTCGTGACGGGATTCGCGATGGGTCTTTATCCGGCGCTGCAAAGCTCGCGCGCGGATATCGTCGATGCGCTCAAGGAAGGCGGCCGCGGCACCCAGGGAAGCGTGCGCCAACAGCGGTTCCGCAAAATTCTCGTGGGCGCGCAGGTGGCGCTCTCGGTTACGCTGCTCGCGGGCGCGTCGTTGCTCATCACGAGTTTCGTGCGCTTGAGTCAGCAGGATCCCGGTTTCAACACGGACAAACTCTGGATCGGAGTCACGGCGTTGTCGCAGGCCCAATATCCCGACCAGGCGAGCCGGGCTCGTTTTGCCGAACAATTGCAAACGGCGTTGCGCGCGACTCCGGGATTCGAGGGCGTGATGTTGAGCAGCACTTTTCCGCTCTTCGGCGGCCCGAGCGTGACTCTCTATACGCGGCCTGAAGGCAACGTGCCTCCGGTTGCCGAGCGAAAAGGCGCGCCGTCGAACGACATCATGCCGGGCTGGTTCCGCGCTGCGGGCATTCCGTTGATCGCGGGCCGCGATTTTAACGAACAGGACGTGATGGATCATCCGAACGTCATCATCATCAGCAAAGCGGGCGCGAAGACGGTGTTCGGCGACGAGAATCCGATCGGCAAAACGTTGCTGATCACGAACGGCAGC
>QHQU01000293.1:1926-4143 GCA_003219925.1 Verrucomicrobiota bacterium | reverse complement strand
CTTGTTCAAAATGCCCCGGTCGAAAAATGTTTTCGCCCGATACCACGCCAGCAACGAGCCGATTTGATTTCCGCTCAGTAATTTCATTTCGCCAGATGACGTCCGCACTGCCACTCCCATGCGGTCGCAATCCGGGTCGGTCGCAACGACAAGATCAGCATTTTGTTTTTGGGCGAGCGAAATCCCGAGGTTCAGCGCTTCTGCATTTTCCGGGTTTGGTGATTTGACCGTTGGGAAACGGCCATCGAATTGGTCCTGCTCGGGAACGACGGAAAAATTCAGGCCGATCTTCCTTAGCATCGGCTTGACGATAACGCCGCCGGTCCCGTGAATGGGCGTGTAAACAATTTTCAAATCGCGCGTTCGCTCGATTAATCCGCGATCGAGGATCAAGGTTTCGAGCCGCTCCATGTAGGCGCGATCGATCTCGTCACCGGTAAAGATGATTTCACCTTTTGGAGGGACGACCTCCGTGTCGTCACTAACCTTCTGGGACGGGACGGAGCCCGTCCCTCCATTCGGCTCATTGACCTCCGCGATGATGCCACTGGCGTGCGGTTCAACCACTTGCGCGCCATCGTTGAAATAAACCTTGTAGCCATTGTCGTGGGGTGGGTTGTGACTGGCAGTGATGACGATTCCGGCATCTGCATTCAAATATCGAACCGCGAAGGAAAGTTCCGGGGTTGAGCGTGGACCGTCGAAAACAACGGCATCGCATCCATTAGCCGATGCGGTCTCTGCCGCGAGCCGGGTAAACTCTTGTGAAAAGTGCCGTGTATCATGCGCGATGACAATTTTCGCCCGACCTTCCATCCGTTGCCCCGATCGCCATTTTTGGATGTAAACGATCAGTCCACGCGTGGCGCGACCAACATTGAAGTAATTCATCGCATTTGTCCCCACGCAGGGGAATTCGGGGCGGCCGAGCGCAGTCGGAGTGCCGCGTTCTGACGGGGTCACGATTTTGCCAATGGTGCGCCCACGCAGTCCGCCAGTGCCAAATGCGAGCGTTTTATAAAAGCGATCATTTAGTTCTTCCCATTCGTTCGCCTGGCTGAGCTCGCCGATCACGCGTGCCGCGAAATCGCTCTCCTCGCCGGACAAAATTCTGCGAATATTTTCTGCGGCGTCAGCGCGCAGCTTCCCCTCAGAGAGTGCGCGATCGATTTGTTCAGTGAGACTGGGCATCGTGTCCGCTATCATTTCGCTACGGAATGGCTTTGCAAGCGTGACAGCTTAGCGTGTGGCAAAAACCCTGCTCGAAATCGAACGATTCGGCAATAGACCTCGCGCGGCCGGAATGAAGTGGCCGGCGCGAGTGATGACTTCATCGCACGATGACCGAGACGGTGGGATTCAATTTATCGCGCTATTTACAGGGTCCTGGCACCGGAATGACAAATTTGCCGTCTTTCTCAGCGATAAAATTCTCGGTCGTATTGGTTGAGCTGCCGTTCTCATCTTTTTTCTCAATCACAATTACGAGCTTCTTCGTCGGTTTAAGGTTGAGGCAAACTTTTCCGCCATTGGGGGAATCCTGCGGCGCAGTCGCCTTTTTTACGTCGTCCGGAGTCAGATCCACCAGCTCGATTTTGGAAACCTTGTCGCCCGCTCCACCCGACTGCATCATTTTGTAAAAGCCAACGATCATCGGGTCGGCGCCGGTCGTATAAAGGACCGATTGCAATGTGGCGCTATCATTGGCCTCAAGAGCGTCTTTGTATTTCGCGACGAACGCTTTCTCTTGTTCCGCACTGGCGGCACGTGCAAAAAGCCCCGGAATGATCAAAAGCGTTGTGATTAAGAGTAGTGATTTCATGAAAGAATCTGAGAATGTTTCGGATGAAGGAGCTAGCCGCAATCGTGAAGATACGGAAAGACATTTTTCTTTTCGCCGCCGCATTTATCCGCGTGCCGTTCGGCAGTATGACTTATGACAATGCCCGCCTCGAATAATACTGCGGCGCGTCGCTATTTGGATCTGTTGCGACTCGTGCTCTGCCGCGACCGCTTTCCCAATGCCCGTTATGACATGAGCAGCGGCTCGTTGCAAGTGAGGACCGGTTATTCCTGCTCCCGGTGCGGGGAAGAAATTCGATTGAATGCGCGAAAGTTCCGCGCTTAGTCGTGCTTCGCCTGCGATGAACATTCACGAATATCAAGCCCAAGAGTTGCTGCAGAAATTCGGGGTAGCGACACCGCGCGGCAAAGTGG
>QHQU01000293.1:0-1800 GCA_003219925.1 Verrucomicrobiota bacterium | reverse complement strand
TCACACATCAAACCGGTCCCGCCGGCCGCGTCGTCAACAAAGTGCTGGTGGCCGAGGCGGCGCAGATTGCGCGTGAGGTTTATTTCGCCATCCTGCTCGATCGCGCTACGGCCGCGCCATTGATTGTCGCAAGCACTGAAGGCGGAGTTGAAATCGAAAGCGTGGCGGCGAAATCGCCAGAAAAAATTATTCGCGAATCGATCGACCCGCTAGCCGGTCTGCAGCCGTTTCAAACCCGCAAACTGGCGAAGCAACTTCAGTTTGAATCATCCCAGCTGAAAGCCGCCTCGAAATTATTCGACGGATTGTACCGGACCTTCATTGGGCCCGATTGTTCGATGGTGGAAGTTAATCCGCTGGTAGTTACGCCAAAAGGAGAGGTGCTGGCGCTCGATGCGAAATTCAATTTCGATGACAATGCCTTGTTTCGGCATCCGGAAGTAGCAGCCATGCGTGATATTGCAGAAGAAGATCCGCGCGAGGTCGAGGCCTCCAAACACGGACTCAATTACATCGGCCTGGACGGAAATATCGCCTGTCTCGTTAATGGCGCCGGCCTGGCCATGGCCACGATGGACATCATCAAATTTTACGGCGGCAATCCCGCGAATTTTCTCGATGTCGGTGGCGGTGCGACGGAGGAGCAGGTGACGGAAGCGTTCAAGATTTTGATCACGGACAAAAAAGTGCAGGCGATTCTGGTGAACATTTTCGGCGGCATCATGAAATGCGACGTGATCGCGCAAGGGATTATTAATGCCGCGAAAACGGTGCACCTCTCGGTGCCACTGGTGGTGCGACTCGAAGGAACGAATGTCGAAAAGGGCAAACGCTTGCTGAAGGAAAGCGGAGTCGCCTTGATCACGGCGGACGATCTGGCGGACGCGGCACAGAAAGCCGTAGAAGCGGCAAGCTCCAAATCCCAAGGCGGAAATCCCAAATAAATCTCACATCCCAATTCCAAATGTATCACCACGGATGGCCCGAGCGCTTGCTAAATGGAATTGCAGCGGCGTTCAAAACGCGTCCGTCATCCCGAGCCGCGCAGAGAACGCCAGTCCGGCTCGGACCGAGGGATCCCGCAAAAAGAAGTTGGTCACACAAAATGTCGCCTGGGTAACGACGTCGGATTAGGTGAGATCCCTCGCTCGTGCTCGGGATGACAGCCGCGCTTATTATGCGAAGAAGAATTGATTATCGGACACCCTGAATTTTGGAGCTTCGAACATGAAAGTTAGGGCCCTTGCCTTCGTCGGAATCCCCGTCACAGACATGAAACGCGCGCGCGCGTTTTATGAAGGCGTCCTCGGTCTGAAAGTTTCAGAGGAAATGATGGGTGGAAAGTGGGTCGAATATTCACTGGGCAACAACACGCTCGCCATCGCCAGCGTTGGTCCGCAGTGGCTGCCCTCCGATCAAGGGACCGGCGCGGCATTGGAAGTGGAGAATTTCGGCGAAGCGGTGGAGTCGTTAAAAGATCGACACGTTCCTTTCACAACCGAGCCGTTTGAAAGTCCCTGTTGTTGGATGGCAATTATCAAGGACCCTGACGGGAACAACATCGTCATTCACAAATTGAAACCAGAAAATGAGAAAGAACCCTATTTATGATTAAAGAAGTCGCATTTGTTGCCATCGCTGTTTCGGACAAGGAACGCGCACGAAAGTTTTATCAGGAAACACTCGAGTTGAAACCCACGACGACCGGCATGGAGGGCGCGTGGGTTGAGTACGATCTTGGGCCGACGACAATCGGCGTTGGTTGTCATCCGGCGTGGAAACCTTCTCGCGACGGAACGA
>QHQU01000166.1 GCA_003219925.1 Verrucomicrobiota bacterium | reverse complement strand
CGTAATTTTTTCGCGAGTAATAAATCAACGCTGGCGATGGCCAGAATCTCATCGCCATCAACCAGTTCGCCGTTTTCATCGCACAACAAAGCCCGATCGGCGTCGCCATCGTGGGTGATACCAACGTGGGCGCCGGATTCCTTAACCACGCGCTGAATTTCCTCCGGATGAGTGCTGCCGCAGTCGGCGTTGATATTGGTTCCGTTGGGCGTGTTATGCGCGATGGTGATATCCGCGCCAAGCTCGCGCAGAATGCAGGGGGTGGATTTGTAGGCGGCCCCATTCGCAACATCGACCGCAATCCGCATTTTCTCCAAAGTCATTCCGCGCGGAAAACTTTGCTTGGCAAATTCTACGTAACGGCCAAGCGCGTCGTCAATTCGGGTGGCGCGCCCGATTTTCCCCGCGGTCGGGCGGATCGCATCGATCTCGCCGCTGAAAACGAGCTGCTCGATTTGCTGCTCAACCTGGTCGTCGAGCTTATAGCCATCATGGCGGAAAAATTTAATGCCGTTGTCGGCGTAAGGATTATGCGAAGCGGAGAGGACGATTCCCGCATCGGCGCGCAGGGAGCGGGTGATATAAGCGACCCCGGGAGTGGGCAACGGGCCGATCACAAGCACGTCCACCCCCAGTGACGTGATCCCGGCGACCAGCGCATTTTCGAGCATGTACCCAGACAGCCGGGTGTCTTTGCCTAGCACAATCTTTGGCCGCGTCCCGCCCGGATGCGCCCGTGGATTCGATTTTAGGAAAACATGTGCGGCGGCGCGGCCCAGCCTAAGGGCAGTCTCGGCCGTGACCGGCTCGACATTGGCGACGCCGCGAACGCCATCCGTTCCAAAAATCTTTCTGTTGTCGCTCACCCGGCTAATTCAACGTCTCGATGTGACATTCGTAAACTCGAAACTATGGCCAGCGAGCGCTTTCCCCAGACCGCAATCTTATCGGCCTCAAGATATGGACGATTTTCTGAACGAAATCGGCGTCGCCCAGCATGATTATTTTGTGCGTTTCTTTGCGGCGCGCGCTTGCTCCCGCACATTCCGCCCCTGCGCATTCAACTCGTTTAGTTTGCGGTGCAAGGTCCGGCGGCTGATTCCCAGTTGCGTGGCCGCGGCGGTTATGTTTCCGCCCGTTGAATTGAGTGCCTGGGTAATCAGCCGTTTTTCCGTTTCCGCCAAATCGAGCGGATTCGCCGTTTCCGAAACTGTGATTGCGCCGCCAGACGTTCCCGCCGCCTCCCGGATCGCGCGCGGCAAATCGCGTACCGTAACTTTGGGCCCGTTCGCCATCACTACCCCGTGCTCGATCGCGGTGCGCAACTCGCGCACGTTTCCCGGCCAATCGTAGGCGAGCAGCGTATTCATCGCGTCCGTGGTAATATCGAGCAGCGGCTTTTCATTTGCTTTCGAGAAATGCCGCAGGAATGATCTAACGAGAAGTGGGATGTCCTCCTTGCGCGCACGAAGCGGCGGCATGGTGATGCGGACAACGTTGAGGCGAAAATAAAGATCATCGCGAAATTTTCCTTCCCGCACCATTTGCTCGAGATTCTTATTGGTTGCCGCGATCACCCTTACATCCGCGCGTAAGGTTTGGGTGCCCCCGACACGTTCGAAGGCGCGTTGCTCGCTCATTACTCGCAACAATTTCACCTGTGTGCTTGGATCGATCTCGCCGATCTCGTCGAGAAAAATGGTGCCGCCATTGGCCTGTTCGAACCGTCCGATGCGCCGCTCGTGCGCACCCGTAAAAGCGCCGCGCTCGTGCCCAAACAATTCGCTTTCCAACAAAGTCGGCGATAACGCCGCGCAATGTACCACCACGAATTTCGCCTGATTACGCCGGCTCAAATTATGAATCGCGTGTGCCGCCAGTTCCTTGCCGGTGCCGCTTTCGCCCTCGAGCAAAACATTCGCCGAAGAAGGGGCGACCTGCCGAATCGTGTCCAGTACTTCGCGCAGCGCGAGCGATTCGCCCAAAATATTTTCCAGGCCGAAGCGTTCGTCGATTTGCTGGCGCAAGGTGCGATTCTCCTGCTCCATCCGGCGCGATTGCAGCGCACGCGCAATCAGCATTTCGACTTTGTCGAGATTGAGTGGCTTGGTCACAAAATCGTAGGCCCCGCGTTTCATCGCTTCCACCGCGGTATCGACCGACCCGTAAGCCGTCATCATGATGCAGACCGGTGGGTGGGGCATTTTCAACGCCCGCTCAATTAGTTGCATTCCATCTTCACCCCCCAGCCGCAGATCGGTCAGGAGCAGGTCGACCGTTTCGCGTTCGAGGACGCTGATCGCGCCGCCGATGTCTTCGGCGACATAGACATCGTATTCGTCTTCGAGCAAACGCCGCAACCCGTCGCGGGTATGTTTTTCGTCATCAACAATCAAGATCGTTGGCTGCATTTCCAGTGCGTCAAATTTTCACGTTGAGCAATTCTGGCTCAATTGCTCGATCTCTCAAATCAGTTCGCAGGTTTCACCGTGCCCGGATTCCGGTCGCCCGCTTCCAGCATGCGGACGCGTTGTTCCTTGAAGGGCAGGCGAATGCTCAACGTCAATCCTTTGCCCTCAGTGCTTTCGATTGCGAGTTCGCCGCCGTGCTCGCGCACGATTCGTCGCACGATGAGCAAACCGAGGCCGGTGCCCCTTTCCTTGGTCGTATAATAGGGCTCGAAGACATGGCTTAACGTTTCCGCAGACATTCCTCCACCCGTGTCGATGAAACTCACTCGCACATGCGATTCATCCATGTCCGTCCGAATCCGCAAAATGCCGCGCCGTTTCATCGCTTCGAAACTGTTTTTGATGACGTTGTAAAACGCCTGCTTCATCTGGCCGCGATCAAGCTGGAGCAGTGGCAAATCGGAGCGCAATTCCGTCTCCACCACGATGTCGCGCACTTCGATCTCGGCTGAGAAAAAGCGCACCGCTTCCTCTACGATGGTGTTAATATTTTCGGGCTGAAGCTGCGGACGCGACGGCCGGATCGCGCGCAGGAATTGGGTAACGATGGAATCGAGTCGATTGATTTCGCCTCGACAAATCTCGATCGAATGCTGCAATTCGTTGCGCTCTTTGCCTTTCAATTTGCGCGCCTGCCGTTCCATCAACTGCAAGTGAATGTTCAATGAATTGAGGGGATTGCCCAGCTCATGAGCTACGCCCGCCGCCAGCAAGGTGAGCGCATTCAATCGCTCGCTCTCGATCGTTTTCTCCGCTGTGCGCCGGCTCTCGGTAATATCGCGCATGATGATGGCATAGCCGACCTGCTCGCTGTAGCCGCGGTCGTCGACCGCGGCATTTTCATTTCGGTCAAACCGGGACTCAATCATTAGAGGGACGATGTAAAAATTAATGAAGCGATTGCTCGGATAAAAAATTTCGAGGTCCCGCGTGACCGGACCACCACTGTGGGTGAGCGCATTCCAATCAAGTCCTCGCACTCGTTCCTCGAGCAGTTTGCCTATGGAATCCTCGCCATCGAGGCCGAAAAGCTCGCAGGCGGCGTCATTCAAATAAGTAATGCGGCCGGATGAGTCGGTAACAATGATTCCTTCCTGGATGGCGTTGAAAACCGTCTCGAGAAATCCCTTTTCCTGGGCCAGGCGCAGCAAATAATTCTGGACCTCCTCCGGCCCGATCTTGCCGAGACGCCCGATCAGTTTTTCGAGAAAGCCAGCTTTCATGGGCATTGTAGCCGCGGACGCTGTCCGCGGTCGTTTGCTAAAAACTCGCCGAACGGACTAATGGCCCATAAATATTCCGAGATGCACGGGCATCTTCGTCGACTGGACCGAGTCTGGCTGGATCCGGCGATTTTTTTTGTCACCGCCTGCACGCGAAATCGAAAGGCCATCTTAGCTTCGGAGCAAGTAACAGAAATCCTAATTGATGAATGGCAAAATGCGCAGCGGCATGGCTGGCATGTTGGACGATATGTCATCATGCCCGATCACGTGCACCTGTTTTGCGCTCCGGATCCCAACGCCCGGTCATTATCGGATTTTGTAGGAACATGGAAACGTTGGAGCAGTCGACGAATTTCCAAAATGCCGCGGACAACGTCCTCGGCTACAGGCGCGATTTGGCAGCGCGAATTTTTCGATCATCTCTTACGTTCTGAAGAAAGCTACGACCAAAAATGGAACTACGTGCGCGATAATCCAGTCCGGGCCAACCTGGCGCAAAGTGCCGCCGAATGGCCATTCGCTGGAGAAATTGAGGCGCTTCGTTTCTAGCGGTCTCCGCAACAACCGCGAATGTTGTCCGCGAGTCGTTGGCTTTGCCCGAATAACCAAATTCCGCAAAAAGCCGCGGCCGGCGACCGCGGCTACAACGAAATTAGCGCCCCGCGCCGTCGTGCATGGGCTCGGGCACCTGGCCGGTCTCGGCTTCGGCGCGCTCTTTCAACGCGGCTTTGCGCGACAGCTTCACTCGTCCTTTGTCATCGATGCCGATGCATTTTACCCAAATGATGTCGCCGACCTTCGCCACGTCTTCCGTTCGTTTTACCCGGAAATCGGCCAGCTCGGAAATGTGCACCAGTCCATCTTTGCCAGGGAAAACTTCGACGAATGCCCCAAATTCCTTGGTCGAAACAACGCGGCCTTGATAGGTGGCGCCGATCTCGATCTCCTTGGTCATGCCGCCGATGATTTCCTTGGCGCGCGCCATCGATTCGCCGCTGGTCGCGTAGATGTGGACCGAGCCGTCGTCTTCGATGTTAATTTCGGCGCCGGTCTCCGCCACGATGCCTTTGATCGTTTTGCCACCAGGCCCGATGAGCGCGCCGATTTTCTCGGGATTAATTTTGATCGTCTCGATTCGAGGCGCGTATTTCGAAAGTTCGGCACGCGGTGTGTCGATTGCGCCACGCATGATCTCGAGAATTTTGTTACGCGCTTCCTTCGCGCGTTGGATCGCTTCGCTGAGAATTTTTAAGCTGATCCCAGGCAATTTGAGATCGAGCTGGTAACCGGTCACGCCCTTGGCCGTTCCGCAAAGTTTGAAATCCATGTCACCGAAATGATCCTCGGAGCCGATGATATCGGTTAGAAGCTCGTAACGTTTCAGTTGATCATTGTCGTATTCGGTCACGAGACCGACGGAAATTCCCGCGACCACATCTTTCACTGGTACACCCGCGTCCATCAGGGCGAGCATTCCGCCACAAACGCTCGCCATCGAAGTCGAGCCGTTCGATTCCATTACTTCGCTGGAAATACGGATGGCATAACGAAAATCATTTTCACTCGGCACCACCGGCTCAAGCGAACGTTCCGCCAAGGCGCCATGGCCGATCTCGCGCCGGCTCGCGCCGCCAAACCTGCCGGTTTCCCCGACTGAGAACGGCGGGAAATTATAATGCAGCAAAAACCGTTTCGATTGTTCGCCGCCGCCGTAGGCATCAATCATTTGCGCTTCCTCGATCGGCGCAAGAGTGGCGAGAGCAAGGGCTTGGGTTTCGCCGCGCTGAAAAATGGCTGAGCCATGCGCGCGTGGCAACACCCCTACTTCGCAGCTGATTTGACGCAGATCCTGATAGCCCCGTCCATCCATCCGCTTCTGTTTTTCCAGCACACTGACGCGGAAGGCTTTTTTCTGGACGTAGTCGAAGGCTTGCGAGATGGCGAAGTCGTCAGCTTCGGGATATTTTTGAAGCATCGCTGCCTTCACTTCCTCGCGCAACGCGTGCACCGCCTTGGAGCGTGCAACTTTACCCTGAGTATAGAGTGCGCCCTCAATGCGATCGCCGGCGACCTGATACGCGATTTCAAGCAGCTCCGGTTTGACGTTCAGCAGCGGCATCTCGCGCTTTGGCTTGCCAACTTTTGCCGCCAGTTCTTTTTGCGCGCGAATCATCTCGCGCGCGTGTCCGTGAGCGAATTCCAGCGCTTTCAGGAACTCCGCTTCCGGCAATTCGTTGGCGGCACCTTCGATCATGATGACATCGTTTTCGGTGCCGACGTAAATCAAATCGAGATCGCTCTGTAATCGATCGGTGTGAGTGGGATTCGCGACAAATTCGCCGTTCACTCGTCCAATCCGAACCGCGCCGATCGGCCCTTTGAATGGAATGTCCGACACGGTCAGCGCGGCCGACGCGCCGTTCATCGACAAAATATCGGGATCATTTTCTCCATCGGCGCTGAGCAAAATGGAAATGACCTGGGTGTCGTAGAAATAACCTTGCGGGAAGAGGGGGCGCAGCGGTCGATCGGTCATCCGCGACGTGAGGGTTTCCTTTTCCGTCGGGCGTCCTTCGCGTTTAAAATAACCCCCGGGAAATTTTCCCGCGGCTGCCGCTTTTTCCCGGTAATCAACCGTGAGGGGGAAGAAGTCCTGACCTTCTTTAATGGTGGTGGCCGAGACTGCGCTCGCCAGTACGATTGTTTCACCGCACGAAACTATGACCGAGCCGTCGGCTAGTTTCGCAATCTTGCCGGTTTCAATAGAGATAGAATGGGCGCCTATTTGCGCCGTGACCTTGTGTTGCATTTTTTGCTTTCCTGGATGTGCGAGAATCCAGGCCGGTCACCCTGATTGTAGGTGTCAATTCCGAGGCGACTGCGCAAGTTTGAACCTTGCTTTGCCCTCGGCCCTGAAACCTAAAACCCAAGGTGCCTTATCGGCCTGGCCTTGCAGTTTTTGTTTTCGTCGGCTTCGACGCGGAAACTGCGGTTACTTCCGCAGATTCAGCTTGTCGATCACCTTTTTATAGCGCTCGCTTTTCGAGCGGTTGAGATAATCGAGCAGGCTGCGGCGCTGCGCGACCATTTTCAAAAGCCCGCGCCGCGAAGAATGGTCCTTCGCGTTGGTCTTGAGGTGTTCGGTTAATTGCGCGATCCGTTTCGTCAGCAACGCCACTTGAACGTCAGCGCTGCCCGTGTCCTTCTCATGCAATTGGAACTCCTTGAGATCCACCGTTGCCGCATTCTCAGCCATAAACGAAGCGCTTAGTGTAGATGAAGAATGCCGATTCGCAAGTAGCGCCACGGTCGACTAACGAAAGCTTCCTGTTGTTCAATCACATCGCACGATGTTAGAACGGCATCATGAGGGGCAACGCGCTCGCGATCCAGGTGGAACGCAACATCTATTTGTTTCGTTGCGAAAAGGGGCTGCTCAACGTCCTCCCGAGAAAATATAAGGCCCACTCCAAGATCGTATTCGCTGCCATCCGCGAATTAATGACGGCGCCCCACGGGCCGAAGCGCCGCGCCGGATTCCATTCATGATAAATTCAACTCTGCCGGAGAAACATGACGAACTCGGTCCCTTCGCTTACCGGGATGGGCGCCGGCTTCTCATCCTGATCGTGCTCCTGATTGCTGGCTGGCTCCTGCTGCGCGCTCTCGTGCCGGTGCTGTTGCTTTTCGGAATCGTGATCTTGCTGGCGATGGTGCTGAATCCGCTCGTCGTTTATCTCGAACGCCGACGCGTCCCTCGACCAGCTGGCGTTGCGCTTGTCCTGATCGCGCTGGCCGCAATCGTGGTGTTGGTGGTCGCGGTGGCAGTGCCCACCTTCACCGATCAATTGCAATTGTTGGTCCAGCGTGCCCCCGGCGCCTGGCAGTCGATTCGCGGTCATATCGCCGATTTCACCGAGCGCTACCCCGCATTGCAAAACACCTTGCCGCAGGCCGACCAAATTGCCGCCACCGTCGGGAACCAGGCTGGCACAATGGCGAACGTGCTCCTGCGTTCAACCATTGGTGTGGTCGGCGGGCTTTTCATATTCGTTTTTGCCGTTCTACTTCTGATTTTTGTGCTTACGAATCCGCGGCCGCTGATCGTTGGTTATCTGGCGGTTATACCAGATCGTCATCGCGAAAAAGCGCGGCGCACTCTGATCCGGATGATGGAACAAATGACGGCGTGGGCGCGTGGCGTCGCCATCAATGGCGTCATCACCGGTGCGTCCACTGGCATTTTATTGTGGGCCGTGGGAGTACAGCCGGCATTCGTTTTTGGCGTTCTCGCATTTTTCGGCGAATTCTTGCCCAACATTGGGCCGGTGCTGGTTGCTTTTCCCGTGCTATTCGTCGCTCTCAGCATCAGCGTGACCAAGTTCTGGCTCGCGCTCGCAGCAATTTTATTCGTGCAACAGGTCGAGGTGAACTTCCTTGTGCCTTACATCCTTGGAAAAGAAATGCGGTTAAACCCGGTACTCATTTTGTTTTTCACCGTCGCGATGGGCTGGCTCTTTGGGCTGGCCGGCGCCATCCTGGCTTTGCCCGCGGCTGCTCTAACCAAAATTGTCATCGAAGAATTTTATCTTCGGCCGCGAGAGGTCGATTACGCACCGCTCGAACGCGATGCTGATCGAATTGTCCGCACCGAATCAGCTCACGATACTCTGCCTCTATGAATCGAATTACTGCTTTCCTCATCGGAGCGGCGCTTGCGACCAGCGCGCTTGCTCAGAAAATTTCCCTGGTCGGCGGTACCGTAATTAATCCGGCGGACGGCAAGATGGTTCAGAACGCCGTTGTCGTAATTAATGGCGACAAAATCGAGAGCGTCGCCAGCCGCAAAGAAAGCGGTGTCCCGGTCGGTTCCCGTTGGGTCGAGTGCGACGGGAAATTCATTCTGCCTGGCTACATCGATACTCATGTGCATTTCTTCCAATCGGGTGATCTTTTCACCCGGCCGGACGGCGCCGATCTCAATAGCGTGCGGCCGTACAAAGACGAAGTGGGCTGGATCAAATCGCATCTAGCTGACACTTTTGCGCGCTATTTGCGCTGCGGCATTACCAGCGTGGTCGATGTGGGAGGGCCAATGTGGAATTTCGAGGTGCGCAAAACTGCGGATTCGACCGCCAAAGCACCGCGCGTGGCGGTGGCCGGGCCGTTAATTTCCAGTGTCTCGCGCGAAAAACTTGATCTTGGCGATCCGCCGATTGTGAAGATCGATACTCCCGATCAAGCGCGCGAGTTC
>QHQU01000323.1 GCA_003219925.1 Verrucomicrobiota bacterium | reverse complement strand
CCGACAATTCGAATCAGATCTTTCCCTAACGCGCGCGAGCGTTGATTTCGAAATGCCCGTGAGGTTATCGGTGCATCGGTGCCTAACAATGCCCGTCCGGCTCGGACCTCCTCACTCCAGCGCGTAGAGAAAACCGTCGGTGCTGCCGAAATAAACGACGCCGTTTGCCACCAGCGGTGACGAAAAAATCGCGCCGATGGTAAATTGCCGATCGGCCGATACGACCGGTCCTTCCCGCCAGCCATCGAAAAACAAAAGCGGGAAGTTGAATCTTCGATCGGCGGTCAGGACCCAGTTTGCGTTTTGCTTGGACGTCTCGGTCTGAAATTCCCAAAGCAATTTGCCAGAATTGCGGTCACGCGCTTCAAGGGTGCCGTTCAGGACACCGATAAAGACGACATCATTCGTGACCGCGGGCGACGAGAACATATAGGCCTTGTCTTCCTGTTTCAGAATCGGCTTGCCGGTCGCCGCTTCCACCACGTGATAGAGACTGGAATCGGAAGTACCAAAATAAACTTTCCCATCCAACACCGCGGGGGATGTGATGACCCAGCTTAGCGCATTATCGAATTTCCACTTTTCTTTGCCCGTCGTGGCGTCGAGCGCATAGAGCTTCGCATCGCGGCAGCCAGTATAGACCACGCCATCAACTACTGCGGGCGAGGATTGGAAGCCGACCTGATTGTGAACGAGCGGATCCTCGCCGGCATGAAAGCGCCACTTCTCCTTACCGTTGCCCACATCAACCGCGTAGAAGTAACTGTCCCAGCTCCCGACATAGGCGACGCCATTCACGATCGCTGGAGATGCATGCACGACATCGGCGGTCCTGAATTTCCATCGCAGCTCACCCGAGTTAGCGTCCAGCGAATAGAGATTTCCGTCGCCGCTGCCGAAGTAAACTGCGCCGTCCACCACTGCGGGACTGGAAAGAAAGACGTCGAAGGCATCGGCAAAGGTCTGGTTTTTCGGTTGCCAACCATGCAGGCCTTTCGCTTCGAAACGGCGCTCCCCTTCCGTGGCAAATTTCCATTTTACCGCACCGCTTTGCGCGTCGAGCGCATAGAATTTTCCGTCGTAACTGCCAACGTAGACTGTGCCGTGGTCGATCGCTGGTGTGCAGGGCACCGGACCACGCGTGGTGGTCTTCCAAATCTGCTGCCCGCTCTCCGCGTCCACCGCATAGACATTTCCGTCGTCACTTCCAAAATAGATGACCTTCCCTTCTATCACTGGCGAGCCGACGACACGCGCTCCGGTCGGGAATTTCCACTTCAAGCGATGGAACTCACGCGGCCCAGTGCCGGGGTATGTGCCGGTGTGCGCGGCGTTGCCGCGGAACATCGACTGCGCTTCTGCCGCACTCGTCAGGGAGAGGAACAGAAAAAGAAAAGGTGATATTTTCATAAAGAGAGAGTCTTTCCTTCTCCCAGGTGAGAGAAGGTTGGGATGAGTGCATTCGACGGAAATCTGCATTGGCGAATCTTCAGTTGTTGCTGCGGCGAAGAGTCACAGGAATTTCGAGCGGACCCTGAAAAATCGATCCCTGGATCTCGCCCTTGCGCGCCCGTCCTTCAAAACTCAGCCCGGTCTCATGCGAATCCACCGTAACGAATTCTCCTTGCTGCGCGACGTGATCGACCGGCAATTTGTTTTCCTTCCTCCCCACAATGACGAATTCCGCGGTGGCTCCTTCCGCCCCGCGGTTCTGCAGCTTGATCGTGACCTTGCGCGGATAACCGAAAAGCTCGTACCCGCCTTTCCATTCGCCCTCGATCTCCTTTGCGATCGCGGTACTGCGAGGCGGACTTTCCACCTGCGGCGGTCCAGTTTTCTCCAGCGCAAATGGCGCGGTGTTTCCCGCTTGCACGAAATCGCCCGCTATTTTCCCATCGCCAGCGAAGCGCCCGTTAAACTTCGCCGGCCCGGTCCGTTGATCAACCAGCGCGCTCTTAATCGAGAAGGCGACGTTGTCGCCGTTCACCGCGATATCACTTAGCGGCGCGCCTTTAATTCCCAATCCAGGAATGGTGATGGAACCTTGCGACCCGCCCTCGTCACCCTTTGCCGCCAGATCGGCAATAACCTCCAACGGTCGCCCCGGAATTTGCACCGTCCCTTCCCATCGCCCGGCGGCGTTTTCGTCCGCGCGAGAGACAAACGCTGACGCAAGAAGTAAAATAAACGCAACACGCATGCGTTCCCCTTTGCATGCGTTATGCCCGCGCTGTGAAGAAGTTGTAAACCACTGGCTCCAAGGATACTACCCGGTCACTGCCTCAGAAAATATTAAATTCACATCCCGCCGCCGGGATACACTCATTCCATTCTTGGGAAAAATTCGATCCACAGAAGTGCAATCGG
>QHQU01000165.1 GCA_003219925.1 Verrucomicrobiota bacterium | reverse complement strand
ATTTTACCATCACCGGCTTGCACGGTGCGCACGTCCTCGGCGGCGTGCTCGTTTTTTGTTATATGATGCTTCCGGCCAGCACCCGCATCTATCGGCACAACCCGGAACATCTGGCCAATCGTGTGGAAGTGGCCGGCCTTTTCTGGCACTTCGTCGATCTGGTTTGGATTTTCGTGTTCCCCCTCTTCTATCTTCTCTAACGATGAATAATCCGCCCGATATTTCGCCAGTCGAACACGAAACCGAGGAATACGCGCACGAGGTGCGCCGTCACGTTCGCGGATATCTGATGGTCGGCGCAACGCTCCTCGCTTTCACTGCCATCACCGTCGCCCTCTCCTATGTGAATTTCGGCACGCAAAAAGCAAACGTGGCCGTGGCACTCCTCGTCGCCACCTTCAAAGCGGGGCTCGTTGCCGCCATCTTCATGCACTTGTCGGCAGAAAAGCGCCTGATCTATCGCATTCTCATTTTCACCGGCTTTTTCGTCTTCGGACTCTTCTGGCTTACCTACCTGGCCTGGTACAACCCTATCGTCCGCTAATGTCTATCAAAGGTTTTCACATTGTTTTTATCGTCTTCTCCACCCTGCTCGCACTCGGTATCGGCTGCTATTGCGTTTGGGTCGATTTGACCGTGGGCGAGCCGGTTTATCGGACCGGGGCCATCGCGTCCTTTGTCTCGGCCGTGGTGTTGATTGTTTACGGCATATTGTTCTATCGGAAAATGAAACGGCTGCGTTTGATCACATGAAAGCGATTTTGGTTTTTGCCGTTTTATTTTGCGCGTCTTTGACGCAAAGCTTCGGCTGCTCCACCTGCTTCGGAAATTATGCCGACGTTGGCGGTCCTCCTCCGGCAAATGTGCAACACCTCGCCATCGCAATCTGGGCATTAATGTTCATTGTCATGTCGGTGTTGGGCGGAATCGGCGCCTTTAGCTTTCATCTCTGGCGTTGCGCTCGCCATCAGCTGGAACCATACGAGCAATTGATCGAGGAAGATTTGTCGCAATATGAGTAGGCTTGCCCTGATTAACGAATTGTTCGGTATGCCGCCGAACGCGTCCGAGCACGGCTATCAGATCGATCACATCATCGAGTTTTGCCATTGGTTCATGGGCGCGCTTTTCGTCGGTTGGTTGGCCTTTTTCCTATATTGCCTCGTTCGTTATCATCGCAGCCGCCATCCCGTGGCCGATCACGAAGGTGTAACCAGCGGTATTTCCACCCATTTGGAATTCGCCGTGGTCTTGATTGAAGCCGTGCTCCTCGTTGGCTTCGCTGTGCCGTTGTGGGCCAAGCGCGTGAATCAATTTCCCGAAACCCGCGATGCCATCCTTGTCCATGCGGTCGGGCAGCAATTTAACTGGACCTTCCATCTTCCCGGACCTGACGGCACCTTTGGCCGGCGCGATGTCGACCTGGTGAGCAATTCAAACCCCCTAGGTCTCGACAACAACGATCCGGCCGCCAAGGATGACATCGTTGTTCCGGGCGAATTACACGTTCCGCTTAACCGCTCTGTTATTATTGAATTGTCCTCCAAGGATGTGATCCACAATTTCTGTTTGCCGCACATGCGCATCGCCCAAGATGCGATTCCCGGTTCGATCATTCCAATGTGGTTCAAACCGATTAAGGCCGGCACTTACGAAGTGATCTGCGGACAACTTTGCGGTCTCGGACATTACAGTATGAAAGGCAGTGTCGTCGTCGATACGCCGGCGGATTATCAGGCGTGGTTGAAAGAGCGCGCTGACATGGCCGCCCAATCGCAGGTTCCGCCACCAATGCAACGTTCGCCGGGCGAGCCTCCGCCGGGACCATCACCCGGAACTGTGCCACCGCCTGGTGCACCCAAGCCAGCGAATCAGGCGGCACCACCGGCCGGCAATCAGCCAGCGCCTTCGCCGTCAGCGAGTCCCGCCAGTTAACGCAACGGCGGCACAATCACCTTCTGGGGAGCGCAGGCTGCCAGCCTGCAAGTCTCGGCAGCTTGCCGAGACTATTTGGAAGGATCAATCGCTGGGCGTGCATGGGTGTTGCCGGCAGGCTGCCGGCAACTGCGGGCTAGCAGCCCGCGTTCCCCAGGAGAGGAAGCACAGCACGCCCGGCATTTTGTGCGCGCGTCATCCGCGATTATTCTAACTCGTTTCGAAAAATGAACGTCGGGTCCGAACCAAAATCCACAATCTGGCTAAACCGCTTCGCCTGGTTCACTGCCTTCGCAACGCTTCTCCTCATTTGCAGCGGCGGTATGGTCACAAGCAAGGGCGTGGGCCTCGCCGTCCCGGATTGGCCGACCACTTTTGGCTACAATATGTTTCTCTTTCCCGCCTCGAAATGGATTGGCGGGATTCTCTTTGAGCACACTCATCGTTTGATCGCCTCCACCGTCGGATTTCTTACAATTATCCTGGCAGTGTGGCTTTGGTTGGTAGATCCACGCCGTTGGGTTCGTATCCTCGGCGTCGCTGCGGTCGGCGCCGTCATCTTGCAAGGCGTTCTTGGTGGTTTGCGCGTGACGATGCTGAAAGATGAAATCGGAATCTTTCATGCCTGCCTGGCGCAGGCCTTCTTCGGTTTGGTTGTCATCATCGCGTTGGTGACTTCGCGATCCTGGCGCGCTCCAGCCGCGGTCGCTGGTCGCGCTAAATCATTGCGCGGCGTCGCCCTGACAACGACGGTATTCATCTATCTGCAACTCGCGCTTGGCGCGACCATGCGCCATCAGCATCGCGATCTTGCCATCACCGATTTCCCGACCGCCTATGGCCAATGGATTCCCGACACCAGCGCAGCCGCAATCGCCAAAATTAACGCCGCACGCGACACCATCGCGATGTCGGACGTCTCCGCCGCGCAAATCTGGTTGCAAATGGCGCATCGTTTCGACGCTGTTCTCGTCGCCATTGGAGTGATCTGGTTCTTCGTTTCGGCGCACCGGGAGAAAATTTCGCCGTTGCGCGGACTTTCCACCGCCTGGCTCATCGGCGTTTTGGTACAACTTACTCTCGGCGCCTGGACAATTTTGAGCAACAAAGCTGCTGACGTTGCGACCGCGCATGTGGCTCTAGGAGCGGCGCTTCTCGGTCTCGGCGCGATCATTTGCGCATTTTGCTTTCGTCAAAACGAAACGCCCTCGGAATTTTCTGCATCACGACGGGCAAAATCTGATCCGGTCATTGCATGAAAAGCACGGACTACCAACAGCCCGCTGCTGACGCTGCAACAGCGCAAATCGCAGAGCACGGACGATTGTCCGATTTCTCGCAGTTGATCAAAGCGCGCCTGACGTTTTTGGTGCTAGTTACGACCGGGGTCGGTTTTTATGTCGGGACGCGTGGTCCGGTCGATCTTGTTCGTTTATTCAATGTCCTGGTGGGCGCTGCCCTGGCCGCTGCCGGCGCGTCTGCGCTAAATCAATGGTGGGAGCGCGATCTCGATGCCTTAATGTCTCGGACTCGAATGCGCCCGGTCCCATCCGGCAGAATGCGGGCAGGCAGTGCTTTGATTTTGGGTTGTTTTATGGCGCTTATCGGGATTGTTTATCTCGCCCTAACCACAAATTTTCTGGCAACCCTTCTCACCGCGCTCACCGTCGTCATTTACGTCCTTGCTTACACCCCGCTCAAGCGCATCACCACGACCAACACGCTGGTCGGCGCGATTCCAGGCGCGCTTCCGCCTCTGATTGGGTGGGCGGCTGCTCGCGACTCGCTCGATTTCGGAGCCTGGACTTTGTTCGCGATCGTCTTCATCTGGCAAATCCCGCACTTCTTCGCTATCGCCTGGCTCTGTCGTCGCGATTACGCGCAAGCCGGATTTCGCATGCTCTCGAGCGACGATGAAACTGGAGTTCGCAGTGCCAGTCAGGCCGTTCTTTTTTGCATGCTCCTTCTATTGATCGCAGGAACGCCGGCGTTTATCGGGATGACGAATTCGATTTATCTGTTGGCGGAAATTATTCTGGGAGGACTTTTCACCGCGGTCGCGCTGCGTTTTCATCGCACTGGGAACACCGGCAGCGCGCGACTCCTTTTTTTGTCGTCAATAATTTATCTGCCGCTTTTGTTTGCCGTATTAATGTTAACCAAATTATGACAGCCACTGTTGTTTCATCGAATCCTTCGACGCCGCGCAAGTCGCGGGCCGCGACCCTGGCGCTCATTCTTTTTCCGGTCGTGATCGGCGCCTCGATGTTGTGGTTGCGTCATGTTGAAGTGCAACGTTTGGCAAGTCGCCAAATCCAGGGCTATGGCTTGATCCCGCCATTTCAGCTAATCAATCAGGACGGCCAGGCATTCGGCAGTTCTAATCTCGCCGGCAAAATCTGGATCGCAGATTTCATTTACTCCACCTGCCCCGGGCCGTGCCCAATGATCAGCAGTCGAATGAGTGAGATGCAAAAACCGCTCGAGAAAACCGACGTGCATTTTGTTTCCTTCACCGTTGACCCGGAAAAAGACACGCCCGCGCAGTTGCGCGAGTACGCCGGCCGCTTGAAGGCCCAGCCCGGTCGCTGGGATTTTCTCACTGGCCCGAAATCAGAAATCTACAAATTGTCGCAGGAAGGATTCAAACTCGCGGCGGTTGATCGCAGCAGTAGCAACCCCGAACCGCTACACAGCACGCGCATGATTTTGGTCGATCGCCGTGGACAAATCCGTGGTTATTATGATGCAACCACGGCCGACGCGATTACCAAATTACTCGCAGACACAAGTCACCTGCTCAAAGAACAACCGCGCTAGATTCAACGTCTCCGGTTGAATCGCGCCAAGGTGGATCGGCCGCTCCGCGGGCGATGTCAAAAGAAGCGAGTCCGGCGGTTTCCGCCGCCATTCTTAAAACATCGAGCAAGGGACTGCTCGATCCACCTTGACACCGTGGCGAGGGCTGCCCGATTCACGTTTTCGATGATTTATCGGGGATTTCCTTCCAAACTGCATCACGATGTGCCACCCTGGGTTGACCCCAATTCGCTTTTTCATATTCGCATTCGCCTTGATCGCGACAAAGAACAGACGCCTCTGACAGATGCGCTGCTTGCAACGACTTTACTTAAGTCCGCGGAATTCTATGACTCCAAATTTCGCTGGCACATCGCACTTTTTCTCCTCATGCCCGATCACGTTCACGCGCTGCTGGCCTTTCCGCGGGATCGATCGATGAGCCGTGTCATTGGCGATTGGAAACATTTTCACGCTCGAAAGAATCGGATCGAATGGCAGGAGGGCTTTTTCGATCATCGATTGCGCGATGACGAGCGCGGGGAGCAACTGCAAGCCAAGGTCAATTGCATCCGGCAAAATCCTGTCGTAGCCGGCCTTTGCGCAGACGCAAAAGAATGGCCATGGGTCATCGATAGATCAAGTCAGTTGCTTGGTTAGAACAGATCGCGCGAAGTGGATCGGCCGCTCCGCGGGCGATGTCAAAAGAAGCGAGTGCGGCGGTTTCCGCCGCCATTCTTAAAACATCGAGCAAGGGACTGCTCGATCCACCTACCCTTCATCCACCACGCGTTGCAAATACTCGCGATATTCGCCTTTGGGCAATCGATCGATTAACGCCATCAGTTTTCGCGCGTCGATGAATCCCATCCGCAGCGCAATTTCCTCGAGACACGCGATCTTCATTCCCTGGCGATGCTCGATTGTCGCGATGTAATTGCTTGCCTCGAGCAGGCTCGTCGGTGTTCCGGTGTCAAGCCAGGCAATGCCACGCCCGAGTTGTTTCACGCGCAGTTCGCCCCGTTTTAGATATTGCAAATTTAAGTCCGTGATTTCGATCTCGCCGCGCGCCGAAGGTTTCAGTTCCCGACAAAATTCCACCACTCGATCGTCGAAAATGTAAAGTCCGGGCACGGCGAATTGGCTCCGCGGATGCTTCGGTTTTTCCTCGAGGCTGATCGCCTTGCCGTCGCGATCGAATTCAACTACGCCATAACGCTGTGGATCGCGCACTTGATAGCCGAAAATGCAGGCACCTTGTTTTAGCGCCAGCGCTTCACGGTAGAAATCAAGTTTCCCGTAAAAAATGTTGTCGCCCAAAATCAGCGACACCCCGGCACCACCGACAAATTTTGCGCCGATCAAAAACGCTTGCGCAATTCCTTCCGGTTTTGGCTGTTCCGCGTATTTCAGTTCAATTCCAAAGCGCGAGCCGTCACCCAAAAATTCACGCAGCATCGGTAGATCTTTTGGCGTGGAAATGATCAAGATTTCCCGCAACCCTCCGAGCATGAGGGTGGCAAGGGGATAACAAATCATCGGCTTGTCGTAAACCGGGAGGAGCTGTTTGCAGACGATTGTGGTTAGCGGGAACAAGCGGGTGCCGGCGCCGCCCGCGAGCAGGATCGCTTTTGTCATCGGCACATTCCTGACAGAATTCAGCGCGCGGTCAAACCGAACGGCAGGCATTCGCATTCTGGGGTTCGCCGCTTCAGGGTGGATCGAGCAGTCCCTTGCTCGATGCTAAAGCAAGGCGGCGAAAGCCGCATTATTCAACTAGCATGCCCGACGGAGCGGCCGATCCACCTTGCCCGCGTTCGTCATTCGGGACACCTTTCGGTAATCTGCTCGAAGCGCTCAAGCAACGGCTCGATTGTTTTCTCGATCGTAAATTTTTGCTCGATCCGTAAACGGCCGGCGCGGCCGAAATCGCCGCGCAAATTTTCATCACGCGCGAGCTGCTCCATCGCGTTGGCTAATGCCCGCGCGTCGCGCGGAGGAACGAGCAAACCGTTTTCCCCATTCGCCACCAGCTCTGGAATCCCGGCGACAGTCGTGGAAACAACCGGTTTCCCAGTCGCCATCGCCTCCGCGATCACCGTCGGGAAAACATCGCTCGCCCCACGGTCGTCGGGCGCGGAAGCCAGGACAAAAACATCGCAATCGCGCAACGCCGCCTGCACGTAATTTTGCGATTGCTCGCCGGCAAAATGAATTCGTTCGCCCAAATTCTGCCGGCTCGCGCGCTCCTCCAATTCCTCGCGCAAGGTGCCGTCGCCAATAATTTCGCAATCGAAATTTATTCCTCGTTTTTGCAATTCCGCGCAGGCATCGATCAGAATATCGAAACCCTTGAAAGGGACCAGTCGTCCCACGCTGAGAAATCGGATTTTGGAGGGACGTGCTTCTGCACGTCCCGGGACGTGCAAGAGCATGTCCCTCCGCGGAAAGCGGCTGAGATCGATCCCGTTGTAAACGCGAAAAATCTTGCTGCGCGATTCCGGACAACGCGCCGCGAGCAAATCACGGCTAAAATCGGTTTCGGCGCCGACAAATTCTGCGCTGGCGCAGAGTTCGCGCAGCAGTTCGTCATTGCCGAGATCGCTCATGAAATCCTGACCATGCGCCGTCATGCTGAAAGGAATTCCGCTGACTGCTTTCACGAACATAGCGGTGTGTGCGGCGCGATTGGCGAAATGGACGTGAAAATGGCGCACCCGCGCACCCTCGAAAAGCTCGACAAAAAAAAGCGCGTTCCGCGCACGCAACGCCGCCTTGTATTCGGCGCCGTATTTTTCTTCATGTTGCGCGACCAGCGCGCTCGGCCAGCGACCGGCACGTTTCGCTTTTCGGGCCAGCGCGTCAAGCTCGCGTGACGGCGGCGCATAACGAATTGGCGCGCGCAGTTTTTTCAGATATTCATGGCGCAACGCTGTCTTGGGCGGATAAAGCGAGCCGAGGATAATTTCATGTTCACGCCGCTCCAGCTCGAGCATTTCCGCATCGCAAAACGTTTGCGACAGGACCGGGTAACGCGAATAAAGATAACCAAGTCGCATTCTGTAGCCGTAGCTCTGCGAGCTGCGCGCCTCACAGAGACGCGGCTACAGGCTGAAATCAAGAGAAGCGGACGTCTTTGCCCGGATCCATCTCAAAATCGAGGACGAGGGCATCGGATATGTTTGGTTTAATGATCTCGGCATCAAATTTTACGAAGATCGAGTCCTCGCGAAAAAGCGTATATTTATCCATCGATTCGAAATCGAGCGCGATGAAAAAGGGCCAGGGCATGTTCGAATCGATGCGCTTGCCGCATTTGATGCTCAGTACCTCCGGGATTTTGAGCAATTGCATCCGTGCATTCATCATCATCTCTTCCACCCGGGCAGGAGTGACCTCAGGTTTGAGTTTATAAAGGACGATGTGATGAACCATGAGAGCTAAAGGTATTAGGCGGTCTGATCGAGACGTGCAAGAGCGAATCGGATACCATTTTCAGCCGCAAAAAAGTCAAGGGTGGTGGGCGAGGGTCAGCGCACCGGCCACCGTCAGCTCTTCCAATCAAGCACGCCTTTTCGCAGCGCGTAAATGTATCCGAGCATGAGAATGGAAACGAAACTGAGCATGCTCCAGAAAATGACCGGGTGCCCATGGATCATCTCGCGATAAACCACCGCCCACGGGTACATGAATACGATTTCGAGGTCGAACAGAATGAAGAGCATCGCGATCAGGTAAAATTTTACGCTGAATCGCGGCTGCGGTTCGCCGACCGGTACCATCCCGCATTCATAAGCCGAATCTTTGATCCGATTGCGGCGGCCGGCCTTACCCAGAAGCACACTGACGATCAAAGCCGAGCCAGCGAAACCGACCGCGACGATGATCTGTAACAGGACCGGAAGATAATCTCGCAGCATGCTGGCCCCGCTGCGCCCAACAATTACCTGACCGCGGTTGCGGGAATGTGGCCGTTTTGCGGCGCGATCGCGCTGGCTAGTGCGGAAGGCAAACCTTTGTACTTCTTGCCATTCTTTTTGACGGCGCCACGCGCAACCAGATTTTGCAATTTTTCGTAAGCACGCAGACGCAGCATTTCCTCGCCACCGCTCGCGGCGTTGCGGGCACGTAAATTCTCGTGCACGATGTCGAAGAGTTGCTTGAACTCAAACGACGCCCGGCGCGAAAGCACTGCGACGAGTTCCTCGGTCACGAGATCAGGAACCCGGCGTGAAAATGCGTTTTTCTTAAGTATAGCCATAGAACCGGCAATCTAACACAAACCGGGGAAAACGCAGCACATTTCTGATGGTTAGATGAGGAAAAACCCTATGTTATTCCCATAATTTCCAGAACGTTATCCCGGATATCCCCTCGGCCTAGGGAGTTGGCGAAGGCTGAGCTATTGCTGGCGAAGGCGTCGGCGACGCCGGGGCTGCGAGAAACGGCGAAGGGCCCTTCTGCTGATGCTGAAAGATCATCACTCCAGCGTAAGCCGCTCCCGCCGCAATCGCCGCCTGTCCGATGGTGATAGTGCCGGCCGATTCCGAGCGATAGCCGCCGTCCACATACGATTGCGATGCCACGACCGGACCCAGGTGTTTCGTAATAACTTCTGTTGGAGGCAACTTGTTTGGATCAAGCCGCTCCGAAAGGCTCGGGACAAACGCCGCACTCATTTGTAAAATTGGCCGCAGTGTCGTGTCCAATCGCGAGTAGAGCGTTGCCAGGTCGATATAAGCGAACATTTGTTGGGGCTCGGGAACGAGCTTGCTGGCGGCGCGAAAATTCTCGCTCCCACTAAGTCCATTCCCGGCCGGGGCTTGGGTGACGATGCGATCGACGCTTGCGGGATCAAGCCCTAAAACCAGAAGCCGATCGGACACGGCAACGGTCGGATTTACTGCTATCAGAACTCCGGCGGTCGGCGCGGTGTAATATTCTGCATTGTTTCGCGACGATTTTTGCCATCCACTCGACGATGCTATCGCGCCCGCAATCCTCCGGGCCCGCCCACTGTCGCGCACGGCTACGGTGAGGATGGCATTAGGCAGCTTCGCGCTCGCCGGCCACGCGGCCATTAGCGAAATTTCGTCGCCAAATGCCGCTTTCCAATCTTCCTTCGTCACGCCGGCCGAAGAAAGCGCATTGCTGATCAATTGCAGCGGCGCTGCCATCGAGCCGGCCCCAGCGGGTTCTAGGGCCCATTCAAATTGCTGCTGCATATTCACGATGAATGCGCTGTAGAGAAGTGTGTCGGCGGATGCCAGCGCGAGAGTCGTGCGCTCGAGCTTGTTCTCGGCCACTCTCGGCATCGCCGCGAAACCGATGTCGCGGATTTTGCCGCCCTCAAAAACCATCGCATGTGAAAAACTCTCGATGCGCTCAATCATGGTCTGCTGATCAGGCGGCAACGACCGACCGCTTTGCGCGCGCAACGTCGCCAGTTTTTGCGCCAGCTGTTTTGGTTGCAGATAAAACATCCACGCGTAATCCGCCGGCATCTGTTTCATCGCGGCGCGGAAATTGGCAGCGGAATCGAGCGCCGGCGTTTTCGTTCGGCCGTCTACTCGGTCAAGCAGTGCCTCCAAATCTTCCACCGTCGCTGCCGCGAAAAACTGATGTCCGGTGATAGTCGAGGCGAAGGTGTGCTGGCCGCTGCTAAAGATATCGATGTGATGTTTCTCATAATCGGCTGAGCTGCGTTGCGTGCCGGGGGCCTTGGTCACCAACCGCGATTTCCAGCGTTCGATCACGCTTTCCACCTCTTTATCGCTGCAGCGGAATTCGAAGCCGCCCACCACGCGGAGAGAATCGAAATTGTTCGTTGCGAGAAAGGCATTCCGCATTCGCAAGGAGGCCAAATCGCGCCAGGCCTCTTTCACGGGGCCTTTTTCCGGCAACCGCGATTTCGGTTTCTGCAAAAAGTCCTGCACTGCGGGCTCGCGATACAATTGGTAAAGGTCGGTGCGATGCCAGGCGTCCCGATTTTTCTCGGCGTCCGGCAGGTGGATGAAGAGGGCGGTATCGGCTGGGAGCAGGTTCGCAATTGTGCTCGGCACTGCCGCCGGATGCTGTCGGACAATGTAATAGGCCGTTAACGCGGCGATCGCGCCAAGCAGGATAACCAACAGAAATCGCTTCATAGCCGGAACTCTAGCCGGGCCGGCACGCTTGCGAAAGCTTTCGGAGTCGCTGGCCGCGGTAAGGTAGCGCACACGTCCCGCATGTTGGGGAAACCGTCCCGGTTTCGCGGACTTTAGAAGATTGTCGGCCGCAAGCTGCCCTGCAGCCGACAAAGGGATTTCACGAATTTTTCTGTCTCGACTTCCGGGGAGCGCAGGCTGCCAGCCTGCAAGTCTCGGCAGCTTGCCGAGACCCTCGGGAGATTCAATATATAGAATACGCACTAGATGTTGCCGGCAAGCTGCCGGCAACTGCAGGCTGGCAGCCTGCGCTCCCCGTTGCGGAACCCGCTACGCGCGCGGATGAAATTTCCGATGGACCGCTTTCAGGCGTTGCTGATCAACGTGCGTGTAAACCTGCGTCGTCGAGATATCGGCGTGGCCGAGCATCTCCTGGATGATGCGCAAATCAGCGCCGTTGCTGAGCAAATGCGTGGCAAAACTGTGTCGTAAAAGATGCGGGTAAACATTCGCTTCCAAGCCGGATTTTCTGGCGTGTTTTTTCACAATCTGCCAGACGCGCACTGTCGTCATTTTGGTTCCGCGGGCGGAAAGGAAAATTTCGTTGCCCGTGCGGCGGCCCACCAGTTTTGGTCGCTCGCCTGAGAGGTAGGCTGCCAGCGCCTCGCACGCTTTGCGCCCGACCGGCACCAGGCGCGTTTTACTGCCCTTGCCGATCACCCGCAGAATCCGGTCTTCGGCATTGAAGTTCTCCAGCCGCGCGTTCGCCAATTCGGAAATGCGGAGGCCGCTAGCGTAGAGCAGTTCGACGATGGCGCGATCCCGCAAACCCAACCGGACAGTTGTATCGATCGCCTCGAGGAGTTGTTCGACTTGAATTTCGTTCAACGTCTCCGGCAGATAGCGCTCGATTCGCGGAAGGGAAAGCGTCTCGGTTGGATCCCGTCGCACTACTTTCTTACTCAGGAGAAAACGAAAAAAAATCTTGAGCGCGACTACAATTAGCTTGATCGAGGCCGCCGCCAGCCCGGCTCGTTTCCGGTCCCCCAGATACTCAGTGATGTGGTCGATGGTGACCACGCCGGCGCTTTCCAGGGAGTGCCGGCGAAGGCACCATTGCGCAAATTCCGCAAGCGAACGGCGGGTGGAAACCTGATAATTCTCGGAGAGACCGCGCTCTACCGCGATGTAGCGGATAAAGGCATCTATCTCCTCTTCCACATCCGAATTTCAGGTTAAAGGACTTACAACGCAATTCATTCGTCGCCGTTGACAAGATGACATCGCGTGATCGATCATTTATATGCCATGAGTTTGGATCTCAACACCGTTCTGAAAGACTGGCCGCACGAGCCGGGCATGATCAAAGTCCGGAAAGTGACCGGCCTCGATGGTCGCGACAAATTGCAACTGCGCATCGATCTCGGAGTGCTGCAAATGGAGATGACGGGCCGTCCCGACGGCCTGCGCCCGCACGGTTGCGATTCGTTGCTTAGCTATCACCAGAATCGCGCCCAGCTGGCGGAAGCGTCGGGCAATGATTATGAGCTCAGTCCCGAGGACTGCTCGGAGCTGCAACAGGAGGGAATTCAATATTATCATCGCTATGTCAGTCTGTTTCAGCTGAGCGATTACGTCGGCGTCATCCGCGATACCCAGCGTAATCTCGATCTTTTCAGCTTTGTCGATGAACATTCACAGCGCGAGGAAATCATTTGGAATTTTCAGCAATTCCGCCCCTACGTGCTGATGATGAACACACGGGCGAAAGCTTCGCTCTTGCTCCATGAAGGAAAATTTGCCGACGCCATGCGCGAAATTGAGCGAGGACGCGACACCATCATAGAGTTTTTCCAGCAATCGAATTTCCCTGAGCTTGCGACGAAAAGTAGCGAGGTCGCGTTTCTGGAAGAATGGCTCGAGGAGGTGAGTTCGAAACGGCCGCTCAGCAAACTCGAGATCATGCAGCGCGAGATGGAAAGCGCAATTGCGAAGGAGCTTTACGAGCGGGCCGCCGAATTGCGCGACGCCATCAAGCAATTCAAAGCGAGCGGGCAAACGGTCAAGTAAAAGCTGGAAAGCTGAAACGCTGAGATCCTGAAACGCTGAAACTGTGGTGGCACGCGTGTCGCGTGCATTTTTGTGGCAACGCTTTTTCCTTGCAGCCGACACGGCTGCCTCTACACCGCGTTGAGTTTATTTCAGCATTTCAGTTTTCAGGGTTTCAGCTTTTATTCTCCTTGTGGCGACGCCTAACCCAAGCTTGGTCGAGCGCAAGGAACGTTGGGCGCGCAAAATGGCTGCCAAAGAAAAACCGCCAGTCCGGCCCGGAAATCCGCCGCTCCGGCTCGGACGCTCTACTGAACGCCTTCCGCCGGGCCAGCATCTCACCCAAGGGTTCCCGATTCTCGATCTCGGCGTCAAACCGGAAATTGCGTTGAAAGATTGGCGCCTGGAAATCGGCGGATTGGTGGAAAATCCGAAGACATTCACCTGGGAAGAATTCAATGCACTCCCGCAGTTTGAAGACGTCTCCGATTTCCATTGCGTCACGACCTGGAGCAAATTCGATTGTCGCTGGCGCGGTGTCGCCTTTTTCACATTGGCAGAAATTGTGAAACCGAAACCGGAAGTGCACCACGTTCTCTTTAGCAGCTACGATGGCTATAGCAGTAATGTCCGAATCGAAGACGCGCTCGATGACGACGCGCTCGTGGCGACGCAATTCGACGGCAAACCGATTACGCGCGATCACGGCGGGCCCGCGCGCGTGATTATCCCGAAGCTTTATGCATGGAAAGGAGCCAAGTTTGTTCGCGCGATTGATTTCGTGGCCGAAGACAAGCCCGGTTTCTGGGAGGTCCGTGGCTACAGCAATACCGCCGATCCCTGGACAGAAGACAGGTTCGGTTGAAAAGCTGAAACACTGAAAAGCGAAAAGACTGAAATGGGGCGTTGTAGCCGCGGTCGCTGGCCGCGGCTCTGCTCGGTGCCTGTGGTGGCACGCGTGTCACGTGCTCGTTTCCTGGCATAGTTTTCTTGCAGCCGATAGGGCGCCACCACAGGAGGGCTGTATGCCTGGCTCTTTGCTCTTTGCTCAGTTGCGCAGTTTAGAATTGTATTCGCTCCTTGAATCTGCCATCCTTGGTCTGAAAGCGAGGTTCTTTCGTGCGCCTGTTTTGCGAGCTTTTTCTTGTCGCCGTGCTTATCTGGCTCGGCTGGACGAAATCATTTCATGATCGAATTGATCAGATCCGCGGCGTAGATCCGGCACCCGTAGCTCAACAAACGCCGGCGCCGCAAACCACAACTGCGGCGACAACGACGACCGCGTCCGCGCCGCGCCAGCCGTTTATTCCCCGCTACGCCCCCGCGCGCCCTTCTTCCACGCCGAGCGGCGATTGGATGTGGGATCCGTCCCATCGCCATCCTCTTGATCGTCCAGCCTACAAGACTGACAGCGCCCAACAGCAATCCACCCAAAACTATTGGATCGATAGCCGCGGCGTGCGCCATCCCGTCAACGCCACTCCGCCGCCCGCGCCGTCGCCGTAGCGGCGACGCGGTCAGAGGTCAGAAGACAGGCATCCGCTTGATCCGCGGTTAGTTTGGAGGGGCGAGCTCAGCGAGCCCGGATGTTCTAAAAAGCTGAAAAGCTAAAATCCCGAAACACTCAAGATTAGCGGATTGCTTCTTCCTTGACAAAACGTGCGTTTTTCCGTACGCTTCGCCATGACTTCCATTCCGGTAACCAAAGCGCGGTCCCAGCTTTACCAATTACTGGATGCGGCCGCCGGCTCGCACGAACCTATTCAGATAACCGGGAAACGTTCCAACGCCGTGCTGGTCTCGGAAGAGGATTGGCGCAGCATTCAAGAGACCCTTTACCTGATATCGATCCCTGGGATGCGCGATTCCATTCGCAAGGGGATGGCCGAGCCGCTCAAGAAAGCGCTGAAGAAGCCCAGCTGGTGAGTTTGTCGGTTTACACCAGGCAGGCGCAGAAGGACGCCCGGAAAATCGCTTCGGCAAACCTTAGGCCTCAGGCAGAGCGGCTTCTTGATATGATCGCGAAAAATCCGTTTCAGAGTCCGCCGCCATATGAGAAACTCATCGGAGATCTGGCAGGCGCGTATTCCCGCCGCATCAACATTCAACATCGTCTGGTTTATCAGGTCTATCGTCCCGAGCGCACAATCAAGATCATCCGGATGTGGACCCACTACGAATGAGGATCTGATCTGATCAGAGGTCCAACACCAAAAAGACCACGGACTACAGACAACGCGACTACGGGTAGGAGAATCAGTAATCAGAGGTTAGACGACGGAAGCGAAGTGGTGGAGGGTACTTGCGAGACTGCGCCATGTTATGACCCGCGAATGGAGCGTGTAAAAAAGTATTGCTAAAAAGCAATACTGAACCATTCTCTTACAGGTGGAATTCGAATGGGACGCGAAGAAGGAAAAGCTCAACCTAATTCAAACATGAAGTCGGCTTCTTGGAAGCACAGCGCGCGTTTCTGGGTCCGCTCCGGGTAATCGCCGTAGACGAAGCACACAGCAAAAGGGAACATCGGCTATTCTGCATCGGGCGCGGCGAGCGCGGAATAGTTACCGTGCGTTTCACTCGGCGCGGCGACCGTCTTCGAATCATCGGGGCCGGATACTGGCGCAAAGGCAAGGAACTCTATGAAAAAACGAACCGCTAAATATGCAGACGACAAGGGAGAAATCATCGGCGAGCTGCATCGCGTTAGGGACGAGTTGCCTTCGATTGATGAGCTTACGGGCAAGTCTGGCAGGCAAACCAAGGTCACGCTTGCGTTGGATAACGATGCGCTCTCGTTCTTCAAACGCGAAGCACGCCGGCGGAACACCAGCTATCAACGAATGATTCGCAACTTGGTGCGAGCATATAGCCAAGCACACACCGCGCGGCGCTTGGCGCCAAGCGCCCGATAGCACGGCGATCAGAGATCAGAGGTGAGCTCGCCCAGCGGTAGCATTTCGACGGAGTTAGAGGACAAAAGTTAGCAAGTAGTAGGTAGTAGGCGCTAGGTAGGAAGTAGGAAGTAGGAAGTAGGAAGTAGGAAGTAGAAGGCGCAGTCGGAACATAGGTAACGCATGTCGATCATGAGCACAGCGCCAGCTATAGCTAACTAATAACTCATGAAGCTGTC